>PMNN01000196.1:1053-5570 GCA_003161815.1 Methanobacterium sp.
TTTTAAACATTAATGTTTCATCAGCAGGTCTATATTTCTCTAATTCTTTAAGCAATTCTCCCATAGATGAATATCGGGCATTTTTATTTTTATTAAGACATTTCATAATAATATTATTCACTGGCTTTGAGTTGGAATTTATTTCTGCAGGTTGTACGGGTTGAGTAGTGAGTATTGAACTATAGATCTGTGATATATCACCCTCAAAGGGTAATCTGCCTGTTAAAAGTTCATAGAAAACATTGCCCAATTGATAAATATCTGTTCTTTCATCAGCTTTACCAAANNCCAAATTCTTGAGATATCTGTTCTGGAGCTGCATATGAAGGTGTTGCTCCTGATAATGTCACAGATTCATCAATTTTTAGTTTACTTAAACCCCAATCAGATATCTTGTAAATTCCATTTTTAATAAGAATATTGGAGAGTTTAACATCCCCATGAATGATTTTTTTATTGTGTGCATACTCTAATCCTTTTGCAATTTCATAAACTATGGAAACAGCCTCCTGGAGAGATTTCATTCCTTTCTCCAGCTTCCCCTCGCAAAACTCTGTTTCAATGTACGGAATGGGAAGAATTTTATATTCCATTAGTTTTACGATATTAGGATGATCCAAGTGACTCCAATTGGATACCTCAGTAATAAATGTTCTCTCAGATCTTTTATCAAAACTCTTTGGTATTTTCAAGGCAACTTGTTGCCCATCTCTATCGATGGCTTTGAAAACTCGTCCAAATCCACCTTCACCTATATAAACTGAATCAGTATAAAATGGTTGAAGCTCATAGGGTAATGATTTACTCGATAATTTTTTAAGCCTATCGAATTCTTTACCTTCAATGATCAGATCAGGCCCATAACTCCTGTTGAACCATAGATTAAGGGCAAATGGAATTAAAAGAATTAAACTACCCAAAGTAAATATCTGCATAGCGGGGAAACTAAATATGTCCCCCAAAATAACTGTTAAACCTGCAAAAAAAAGTATCAGCACAATGGTGTAGTAAGAATATTTTACCAACATTCTCTGCCGTGTGATGAGATTGAATAATATGACCCCCATAAAGAACAAAAATAATGCTCCAGTTATCATCAAAGTATAACCCAAAGTAGGATCATAATTGGAGTATAATGTAATATCAAAAAGGAAAAAATTGATTGGAATAAATAGAAGACTACCCAGAATTCCAAAAAACGCATTAATTATGATTAGAGAATTGAATTTCCAATTTTTAATGGTTTTAAAGTGTCGTGATTTCCCTAACTGTTTATCACTTCTAATTTTATAAAATAATCCTGAAAATAAAATCAAAGAGAGAAGGATCATCCCTAGAAGTTGGTATCCCAAAAGATTATAGGAGATTAAGCCAGCGGGTTGGTAGTTATTTGTTATAGGATGATTAGCAAGCCAGTTTACAGTATTTAAACCTAATTTCCATCCATTGCCTCTATAAATAAATGAATTAATAAATGAACCGGCAGCACCCATGAAAACTACTTTACCTTTTCCATATCCCATCTCAGAAATTACAGGAAGAGGGCCAACTCTTTCATTGGGGTCTTTCTTATAGTTACTTGAAGTAGTTCCTTGAGGGGTGGTAAAACCCTGATCACCCCATGCATTAGTGCTAGTATAAGCGACGACATCAGAGGGTCCAGGATTTTTTATGTAAGTTCCCATAAGATAATAAAATGTAGTAACGTTTGCCGTTATGGGATTGGGTCTAAGATCGTTGATAGTCACGAAATTAGAATTAAAAATGAAATTTTGGTCGTCTGTAACTATTTCATTATTTGCAAAATTTACCCCAAAACTTTCCGCGATTTTGTTAAATGCAAAATTCTGATTGCCATCAACGTCACCCCAGTTAGTTCCAACTAAAAAAAGTCCTCCACCGTTGTTTACAAATTCTTTAATTGTATTGACTTCAGCATCGGTGTAATTACGATATGGGGCCATAAGTATTAAAACATCGTATCCTTTAAGTTTTTCTGGGGTTATTGGTGCATCAGTTAACCTGGAAACAGTATAACCGTTTGCTTCTAGTAAGGTTGCAAAACTTGATGATCCATAGGTTCCTATATTATAAATAGTGTAGAATGTTCCCAAATCTGGACCTGTTTCATCAAATAAGACTTTAGTATTATTATCTTGAGCAGAAACAACATTTAAAGATATGAATAGAGGTAATATGAATAATGAAATAATAAAAAAAATTTTTAATTTATCAATATTAAAATTCATTACTACCCTCATTAAGGTGTAATTTAATAATGAATATAATCTGTAATGAAAGGTAATCTGAAATGATTGTTATTAACTAATTTGGGAGTTATCTCTTAGATTCTTGATTATGTTCTTGACTTTTTTAATTTTCATTACAAAATGTCGATTATATATCCATTATCTTTTACAAATAGTTAATTAAACGATTACCAAAGCCATCCCCATTGTGGCTGAGCCCCACCTTCATCTATTAATTTTTGCTTTGTTTCTGGTGTTATTTGTCCCATAGTATTTTTCATATCTTCTATAGCAGATTTGTAACCATCACGATAACCGGCTTTATATCCATCTATATAACTTTCCACACAATTTTCATCTTTCATTTTATCGATACAATCTTGTTTTGCATCTTCATATCCTTCCAGATATTCTTCTTTTCTAGATTTTTTTTCTTCCATATCTAAATCCCCCTTTAAATTGATATTTGTTTTAATAGTTTAAAGTATTAAATTTTTTGTTTTTATTCTTTAATACTTAATATTACGAATATTAATCATGTTATCATTTCATTCTCCTAAAAATATTATTTGTTCAAAAAAAAGCCGTTGAATAATAAATAATTTATAGTACATGTTAATAACTATAAATCATTTGGAAGTGGGGGTTTATGATTGTTTTTAAAAAATAATGGTGAAAATTCTAGGGGAAGGCATCTTCGTCCTTCAGTTTATGCAAAGATAATACAAACCAAAGATTTACTCCAGAAAGGAGTAGATCCAGCCGAATTCGAATCTAGGGGTGGATTGGATCTGGAAACTTATAATGTACTGCAGCAGAACTGGCAGAATCTGGAACAGAGAATGGAAGATCGTAAACAGGAAGTTATTGCTAAATATGGTTCTTTAAAAACTGCTCCCATTTCCAAGGGTCCTTGTAAAAAAATAGACCCAGTTATTGGCACTAAAAACGCTTTGGTTCTTTTAACAGAATTTAAAGATAGAAAACATTCCATTACACCTGACTATTTTAAAGAATTACTCTTTTCTAAAGGCTCTAACCATAGTTTGAGGGACTATTATTTAGAAGCCTCCTGGAATCAGCTGGACATAAATGGAGAGGTCAACAACGAATGGTATTCAGCAGCAAATAACATATCTGATTATGTTGATAAATATGAAGTAGATGGACATTTCCCTAAAGCTCAAAATCTGATTTCAGAAGTTGTTTCACATGCTAAAGATAGTGGTAGTTTTGATTTTTCAAAAATTGCTAAGGATGGGGAAATTGAAATCCTCATTGTGATATATGCTGGTGAAGGTTTAGATACCAAACTTAACATCAATTATATTCGACCTCACAATGATAGATTATCAGAACCCATTGAATTACAAGAAGGAATATATGTTAAAAGATATTGCTTGATCCCCGAGCTTCCTGCAGATGATTTAGGTTGCTTCTGTCATGAAGTAGGGCATTTCCTGGGATTGCCCGACCTGTATAAGGAAGGTTATTCTCCGGTGGTGGGAAGTTGGTGTTTAATGGCTATTGGTGATCATATTGATAATGGTAGAACACCCGCTCATCCTTGTGCTTGGTGTAAGATACATTTGGGCTGGATTGAGCCGAAGATTTTAAAAGAAATTCCTAATCCTTATGAAATATCAGCGGTGATGGATTCTGATAAAGATATTTACAAATTAGAGGTTGATGGTTCGGATGGGGAAGAGTATTTTCTCCTAGAAAATCGTCAACAGAAGGGATTTGAACAGAATTTGCCTGCTAGTGGTCTTATGATTTGGCATGTTGATGACAGTGTATGCGTTTTAGAGGCTCCTAACTACGATCCAAAGCATTTTTTCCTTACAGTAAAGGAATCTGATGGAAGGGAAGATCTTCAAAGGGATATGACTGTATTGCTTAAGGAAGAGGATGTTGATAAAGTACAGAAAGACTTAGCAGGTGATGAGGGGGATCCTTTCCCTGGTAGAAATGGTAATAGAAATTTTGATGATGAATCCACCCCAAATAGCCGGTCCTATTCTGGTAATAAATCTTTGGTGAAAGTAGCGTCCATCAGTGATTCCACGGATTTGATGAAAGCTGAAATGGGCGTTGAATTTCAGCCTAGAAGAATGGGGGTTCAGTATTCATCAGATAAAAACTCTTCTGAAGTGGTGAAAAAAGGGAAAATATCCCAAGAAATTACATATAAACAATTCATAACACTGATTTCAGCTCTACCCAAAGTGGAAGATCCTTACGGTGAGGGATATGAAGCTGCTAAGA
>PMNN01000001.1 GCA_003161815.1 Methanobacterium sp.
TATTCTACAGGTATGTTAACTCGATTAGGCTTTTCTATAGCCACTATGGTAAAACCTCAAATACTTATTTTAGATGAAGTTTTATCTGTGGGAGATGCAAAATTCAAGAAAAAAAGTGAAGATAAAATAATATCGCTTTTTAATGAAGGGATCACTGTACTTTTTGTATCTCATTCAATAGAACAGGTTAAGAAGATTTGTAATAAAACAATATGGCTCGAAAAAGGAGAAACTGTTATGATGGGTGATGCTAAAGAAGTTTGTGAGGCGTACGAAGAGATCTGTAAAAGTGAAGATGTTTAAATATAAATGTCATAAATTATTTTATATCTTCCATCAACAAATGGTACAACCTCTTTGTAGCATGTCCATCACAATTTTCTAGATAAGTAGATAAAAATTCGTCATTAGCCTGGCTAGCTGTAATTCCATTTCTAATTATATCAATTATTTCTTCTGTTTTAAAGGCGATAGGTCCTGGAACAATTGATTTATAATTTTCATAAAATCCTCTGCCTGATTTTTCAAATTTATCTAGGTCATAGCTGTAGAATATCATTGGTTTTTCCAAAATAGCAAATTCATATATTATGGATGAATAATCAGTTATTAAAATATCTGAGCAAATTAGCAGGGTGTTCAATTTATCGTAAAGAGAGAAATCAAAAACTCTATTATGATAATTTTCTTGAAAATATTTATTTAAATTAACCTTATTGGCTAAATGTGGGTGGAATCTGATACCTAAAATATAGTCATCATCTAAATTAGACATCATTTTATCAATATCTAAAATTTTAATTTCATCTGCATCATTTTCATTATCTCTGAATGTTGGTGCATAAAGTATTAATTTTTTTTTGTACAATTCAGGATATTCTTGGATGAATTCATTTCTTCTTTCTTGGATAATGCGCTTATTAAAGAAGATATCTGTCCGGGGACAGCCGATATTAAATATTTTATCCTTTTTTGCGCCAAAGGCTGTTTTGTATATTTCTTTCATCCAACTTGATCCTACAATGAAATGGGTGGTATTTTCGTTGGTAGCTCTACCGAGGCTTTTTATCCATCCTTCTTCACATTCAAGGCCGAATTTTTTTATCGCTCCTGTTCCATGCCATAGTTGAACCAATCGGGTATCTTTTTTTACTTTTATTGTGGAAAATGGTAAAAATACATTATCCATAAATATGGTCTTAGATGTGGCTATATGGTAAGGTAGAATGATGAACATGTAGATTAAATTTTTAAACAAGTTTTTATTCAGTTTAAATGTAAAATTGTCTCTGTTGACCTTCTTGAATATGAAATCGGTATCCTTTTGCTGGAAGAATCTATATACAGTTCCCACATTCCCTTCATCACTATCATCATGAGTCATTATTAGAAGTAACTTCTTATTGTTAATAGGGAATAAATAGCTTAGATAGAAAAAAATAGACATTATATCATAAGCTAAACGTTTGAAAAATTCGTTTTTATCCATAAATATCCCCATTCTCAATTTATTTTATTGTTCTGTTTGGAAAAGTCAGTTTTTTCAATGATCAAATTTACAATTCTTGAAGACGCATGTCCATTATCAAAACTGGTGAATTTGTCTTGAAATGTATCATATTTCTTTTTATATTCATTAAAATCATAATTTAATATGGAGTCAATTAAATTCGGAGTACTTTCTACAATAGGTCCTGGAAATTCTTCATATATGTTGAAGTAGAATCCTCTTAAATTGTTTTTATATTTGTTATAGTCATAGGCGTATATGATCATTGGTCTTTTAAGTATTGAATAATCAAACATTGCTGATGAGTAGTCTGTTACTAAAACATCAGAGATTAGATATAACTCTTGTATATCCCATAAATGATCACATTTGTAGACAAATCCTTCATAGCTACTCCAATCAATTGAGTCTTTAACTAAATAGTGTAACTTAACAAGTATTATGTGGGTATCAGACAGTTCCTTTTTTAATAAGTCAAAGTCTATCTGTGAAGAGAACTTGTATATTCCATTGGCATAAAACTCATCATCTCTCCACGTTGGTGCATATAAGATAATTTTTTTATCTGAAGGTATGTTATAACTATTCTTAAGAGAATTTATAGATTGTTCATTATTATTTCTAAATAATATGTCATTTCTTGGAAATCCCGAATCTAAAATTTTATTTTTAAAATCAAAGCTTGATCTGAATTTTTCTGTAGTATAATTACTTTGGGAGATAAGATAATCCCAAGTTTCGGTATTCTTTTTGAATAATCTTTTATAATCTGATAACTCCATTCCTTCACTCATCTCTAGAACATCCATGTCCATAGCCAATTTTTTCAATGGAGTTCCATGCCATAGCTGAATATAAGTTGTTTCTGGTCTTTTAAATAAAAAATAAGGTAGTCTTGTATCGCATACCCATACCTTGGCAATTGCTAGGTAATAAAGATATTTTAACCTTGCTCTTTTAACTTTCACGGCATTTCCAGGTATATTTATAGTAGTATTTTCCAAGGACCATATGCATTTAAACTCCTTGTCCATTCCCTGTTTGATAATTTCCTCGTAGACATATTTAGGGTTACCGGAGTAATTACGACCAACACTGCTTTCAAAGAATATTACCTTGTTATTTACTGGTAAAACTTTTAGAAAAAAATAATAGATGATTATGGCCGTTTTCTTAATTATCTGTTTAATATTCATGAATGGCTCCTTAGATTACGTCATCTTCAAAATAGTGTATTAATATGTTTCAATTATTTTGTTCAGTTATCTTAGAATTTATATTAATCAAATATATTTATTGTATTGGTATGTTCAACCCAAAATATCCTCAATTTAGGATTTATTTTTAATGCATTGATTTTTTTCTTATTCTCTCCTGGACTGCCAACTTATCCGTATCTTTAAGTTCTAAGATACGATCAATTACTCTTTGAGATGCTTTACCATCATCAATTTTATTATATTTATCCTGGAATGCTCTGTATTTCTTTTCATACAAATCATAATCATATTCTCTAATATCTTTAATTAGTTCTTCAGTTGTTTTTGATATAGGTCCTGGAATTTCGTCAAGAACATCAAAATAGAATCCCCTGAGTTCATCCCGATAAGATTCTAAATCATACATAAAAAAGAACATCGGCCTATTTAATATACTGTAATCGAACATCACAGAGGAATAATCTGTTATCATCATATCTGAAACCAGATATAAATTGGCAATGTCAACATCTGCTCCAAAACTATAAACAAAGCCCTCATAGTCAGACCAGTCAATATCGTCCAACACAAGATAATGATATTTAACTATTATTACATATTCTTCAGATAATTTTTCCTTCAATAAATCAAAATCCATAGCTGTAACAAATTTATATATGCTCCTTCTGTGAAACTCATTATCTCTCCATGTTGGTGCATATAACAATACTTTTTTATCCTTAGGAATACCTAAGTCCTCTTTTAAATTATAAATATCTTCATCATTGTTATTAGTCGTTAAAATATCATTTCTAGGATAACCATATGTCCATATTTCTTTAAATTGGGAAATATCTTCGGTAAATCCAAAAGCACCTTTGAAAATCTCTGTTGAGAAATTGTTTTGGGAAAGGAGAAAATCCCACTTCCGTGTATCCCTATAGAAATTAGATTTGTAGGTTTTAATGTCTACTACGCCTGACATGAAAACATCATTTAGATCCATCCCCAATTTTTTAAGTGGAGTTCCATGCCAGGTTTGTATATAAAATCCTTGGTCTCTTCTAAGGATATGTGAAGGTTCCCTTGTATCAAATACCCATATTTTAGCCCTTGCCATATAATAATAATACTTCATTCTTGATCTTCTAACTTTCTTTGTAATTCCTGGAATCTCAGTGTTCAAGTCTTCCAGTATCCAAACTAATCTGAATCTCTTATCAAAACCTTGTCTAACCATTTCTTCATAAATATATTTAGGGTTTCCACTGTAATTCCGTCCCACATTACTTTCAAATAGGATCAAATCATTAATTACGGGTAATTTCCTGAAAAACCAATATATTGGCAATATAATAATTTTTTTAATAATATCCTTGGTTTTTTGATTCATATTATCACAATAGATTAACAAAATTTTGATTTAAAAGTATATAAGACAATCATTATTCTAATTGAATTATTTGAAATTTTATTTCTCTGATTTATTTATTGTTTATGTTATAATATAGATTAAAAACTAATTCAATGATGTCTTTAAGAATTGTAAGGATAAATATTAATGACTCCTTACTTTAATTATTAAAGGTTAATCACTTATTTAATAATCATTTAGAGTTTCTGAATTTCAACAGTACAGATAGACTTATAAAATGATTCAGTTTGTATTTGTAAACATCAATAATCTAACAAATTGTCTGAATCTTGNNGATTTCTTATAACCTTTTCAAAGACATTTTTACATGATGTTCCATTTTCATATTGGAGATAATTTAGTTCAAAAGCTGTTATTTTATCACCATATCTTGATTTAATAGTATCTAATTTCATTATTTCATCAATAACTTCATCAGAAGTAGATACTATAGGCCCTGGAGCTTCTTTTTCAAAATCTAGATTAAATCCACGTAAATAATTTTTGTACTTATTCAGATCGTAGGCAAAAAATATCATAGGTTTGTTTAAAACTCCATAATCGAACATAACCGATGAATAATCAGTTATTAATGCATCAGATATTACATATAGCTTTTCTATGCTTTCATATCCTGATACATCAATTACNNCAAAATCGTTTAATATATCCCTGTCTAGTCCATTAATTGAAAAATGGTGTAATCTTAATAGAAGAATATATTCATCTCCTAGAATTTCTTTCATCTTTTTAAGATCTAACATCATTTCAAATTGGTCTTTTACACGCCATGTTGGAGCGTATAAAATCAATGTTTTATTTTCAGGAATTTTTAAATCTGCTTTAATTTTTCTGATGTTTTCAGGAGTATTTAATTTAAATATCTCGTCTATGCGTGGATATCCAACTTTTAAAAATTC
>PMNN01000247.1:0-202 GCA_003161815.1 Methanobacterium sp.
GAATAAAAGAATCATTTTTATCAATTCTCTCTTCAATTTCTCTAGGGCTGAACAGAACATAGTTTATTTCGCGGCTGATGTCACCTTCCAGTTTTGATAATTCTCTTAATAACTGGTCTTCATCAATATCACCCACCAAAAAAATGTCTAAATCACTGCCCTGATCCGCTTCTTCACTGGCAAAGGAACCATATATGAAAGC
>PMNN01000247.1:234-3278 GCA_003161815.1 Methanobacterium sp.
TTAATTGATTTACTAACTCCTTCGGTTTTCATGATTATGCTTCTGAGTTCAGGATAAATGGGATATTCAAGATTAATTGAGAAATACTTCATATTACCATGTTTTTTGCTTTTTAAAAGACCCAGATCCTCCAAATTTTGGAGTTCTCTCCTGACAGAATTCAAATTCTCCTGGATGAGCCTGGGNNATGTATAAAAATTGTATTCAATCGTATAAAAAAGTTACTCAATACATTATATAACTAAAAATTTATTCCATTTATTCTATCCCATTTTGTCCAATTAAATATCCCTAACTCTCAACTCCCATGTAAACCTTAAAAACCAAGACTTTCAAGTGGTTTAATGAACTCTAACTTGGGGCTTCCCTTGGAAATTTCATACTAACACTTCTACTATAAACGTTTCTATAAATTTCATGTTTTATGAAAAGTTTCATTTCCAAAAGTCTCTAAATGAAACTTATATAGCAGATTTAACATTCATTAAGGCTTCTTCATAAGTATTGCTTTCCCCCACCACAACTCCTTTTAAAACAGCGGATAAGCAACATATCCCTCTGAATGCTTTTCAACAATTTATTTTCACACTTTTTCATATTAAATTCATTCGAGTAAATTCTTTTATCAATTATTTTTTAGTCCAATCTAAACCAATTTTTTTTATTTTTTCTCGAAAGGAATTTTTTATGCCCAGACTTTACTAAGTTTATATTTAACTCTCTTCTCGTCAAATAAACTTATAATAGAGTCAGCATGAGCCTCGTCAATGATGAAAGTCGCTCTACCCAACTTCTTACCGTGCTCTTGGACAATACCCCTTCCTTTATTGTAGTATTCCTTTCCCTTATGAACGGATTTAACCTGATAACCGTAAAGTTTCCTTTTAACATACATTTTATCCTTAGCAGGAATACCTCCAAATGTATACGAAATGAAAGCTTCCGGTTTTAAATTATCTTCCCGACCCAGGATTAACTCTGGACGGGCATATAAAACGATTCCATCCTTAGCCACTTCCCATAGGAATTCAGAGTCCGAATCTTCATTTTTATTCATGAATACAAACGAAAATGGATTCTCCAAATGATACTTCTTCTCCATCTCTCCCGATATCCTATGCACTAGATCTGCTTCTTCCCCTAATTCAGGGTCATTTTTAGATTCAAATAATAATAAAATGTCTATATCACTTTTTTTATGCATATCCTCTCGAGCTGCGGATCCAAATAATATTGCATCTTGAAGAGTTTCTATCTCTCCAAGTTTCTGGGCTAATTCAAATGCTATTACTTTAATATTCATCTTTCCAACCTTCAAATTACGAAAAATAGTAACCAGAAACCTGGAACACTTCAATCGAATAGAAGGTATAAATGCCTTAACACCTGAAGATTAGGTTTTTAGTTTATAAAAAACTCATTTTAGTTAAAAGCAGTCTTTATTAATTTATAAAAATCTTGAAGTAAACTTTATCATTTATCTTTAAGATTTTGTTATATAATTTTGTATTAATAATGCAATATCTTTTTTGATTTATTCTCTAAAATCTAACTTATTCTTGAGATTTCCTCATAAAAAAAATATTCTATTTTATCTTATTATTTGAAATTATTTAATGCTTTATTAACAGTTTCACTCAATTCGGGAAGACGATCTCTAATTACTTCATTAACTATATCCCAATCTATAGTAAAATAACGATGTATAAGCTTATCTCTCATTCCCGCTATTTCTTTCCATTCAATTTGAGTATTATTGGTCTTAATATCTTCAGATAAATTCTTTACAGCTTCACCAATTATTTCAAGACTTCTTATAGTCGCTCGCTGGAGTAATGGATTGCTAAGTAATTCTTTCTCATCAACAGCTGAAAACTGCTCTTCTAGAAAATCAATTTCATCCTTAATATGCTTCAAGAATACAAGATCCTTATTCACACCAAACCACCTCTTTTTCAATTATTGGGCGTAGATAAGGGTTTAAAGATTTTTCAGTAACTAAATCAACTTTTTTATCAAAGATATCTTCTAAATAATAGATTAAAGCCATAAAATTATGTAGAGTTGGTACTTCAAATTCTACCAATATATCGATATCACTTTCTTCTGTTTCTTCGTTTCTAACGTAGGACCCAAATAATCCAATTTTTTTAACATCATATTTCTCTTTAATTTCCTTTTCATGTTCGTTTAAAACATTTATCACATTTATAACCATAATGATTTACAACCATAATTTTAACTTTTAATTATAAGTTTTTGTAGATTAAATAATATTTAATCTTCTTCTTTTATATTAGGAGAGATGTTCCAAAAAAACATTATTGATTAAATGATTAAAAAAATTTATTTCATTTGAATTAATTGTTTTAGAGAAGATTCAAGTTGATTTATAACCGAGAGAGCAATCAGGGGTGTGGAGTCGGATACTACGATCATATTTTAACTCAGCGCTTCTTTGAGGGTTTTCAGGTCTTTCTCTGCATCATTAGCCGTGTAATCAAGTGGAACATTCTTTTCGTTAAGTAAACAGTATCATTTCCCACCGATTTAACCCAGCCAGTTCGGTGGCTTTACCTAAAGATAATTTACCCTCACGGTAAAGTTCTACAGCCAATGAACGTCGTATGAATTGATCTAATTGGTCTTCACCAACCTTAAGGGTTGCCAGTAACGAAAATGGTAATCTTATTTCTGTTTTAATTTGTTCCATCAAATAGTACTCTCCTATAATAATAACAGAGTGAATCAAACTTTAATAATTTATGTATTAAACCCAAATAAAATTGGTTTACATCAAAAGTTAAATTATGTAAATAGGAAGAATAACACTTAAAAACTTAATTAAACTTGTTTAATCTTAAATTTAGGGCCTATGGACGGTTATAGAATCTTCTTCAAATTCAAAAAAAAATATTATGTTATTTATTAGGTAAAGACGTCTTTCCACCAATGAATCTAGTTGAAACTACTATTATCACTAAATTCTTACTCAGCAGCAAAACTAAGTTTCAAATATAATTAATACAATAAAATTCACTGGA
>PMNN01000105.1:0-1632 GCA_003161815.1 Methanobacterium sp.
AAAGATGGATTTCTTCACCTGTATTTATATGATGCAAGCGGAAAATTAATAAATCAAATTACAAAAGAAATAAGAATAATATGAAAAGAGATAAAATTATAGGTGTCAAGGAGATTAAATCATTTGAAATAACTCAATTTTCACTGATGGCATCTTCAATAGAGGCAATTTTAGCCTTCCTAACAGCTGTTTTTACTTTAATAATTTTTGAAACCACCACAGTTATGGGTCACTTTAACATTTATAGTAGTGTCATAACCAGTTTTGATGTGGCTTTCTTAATTATCAGCCCTATAGGTGGATTCTTCATAATTTTGGCTGTAAGTTATTTTAGTATACTACTTTATAATACTTTAACACCGAGGATAGGTGGTGTAAAACTGGGTTTAGATGATGATGGAATAACCAATATTCCATTATTATCATTTGCATTGATTCTATCAATTATCGCAGCTATATGGACTTTTATAATTGGATTACTTATTGTAGCAGCGCTTCCCGCACTAAATACGCTATTGCATACCTCCAACCCTATAATCATATCCATTATTAATATTAATACTTTAGGATTTAATCCCATCAGGGGAACGGGTGTTATGAGTCCCCTTTTAATTATAGGGTTACCAATAGCAGTTTTTATAATGGGTTTCACTTACTGCATCCTAATAGCATTATTTTACAATTACCTAGGGCTAAAAATTGGTAAATTTAAATTAGAATTAGTTAAAATAAACGAATCATTATATGAATTAAAATCTATCCCCGTAAAACTAGTACCCATAGCCTTAGCAACTGGAGTAGTATTAGCAGCTTTAGGCTTCCTAGTGGAATTAATGTCACTAATCGGATTAATAGACTTTGTTACCCTAAGCACTGCAGGCAACCTCTTAAGTACGTTCGCCTTCAGAGGTGACGTTATAATCTACTTTATACCCACTTTTATAATCGTTACATTAGTAGCAGTATTCTACAATCGTCTAGTACCATTGATAGGTGGGATAAAAGTAGAAATGGAATAAAAAAAACTGTGTGAGTATTTTTTCCAAGTCCAAATATCATTATTGGTTAATAAAATTCTAAATTATTTTTTTATAATTAATAGAATTTTGAAAAAATTATTGAACTATAAAGATCATAATTAGTAATTAATAAAAAAAAAGATTGGGGGTTTTAAATTATGCCTGAATTAGGACCTGTAGGAAGAGGAGGAGCTAGGAGAAGAACTAGAAGAAGAATGACTGCAGCAAGTGAAATGAGTAAATCCGATGAATCAAATGTATCGCAAGATACTGATAAACTCGAACAATTAGCTAAACTTCTCTTAGATAAAGGTGTTATTACTGAAGATGAATTTAATATAATATTCAGTTAAAAAAAAAATCTGATAATAAAATTACTATTTATTTTAAAATTTTTTTTTTAAAAAAATAGTTATTTGGTGGATATTTATCATGGAAACGAATACCTTAATCAAGAATTTGAAAATAATTGTCATTCTAGCTTTCATAATTGCATTAATAGGGGCTCTTCTTTTCCTGTTTTATAGTTTCACCATCTTTTGGCAGGCGATAGCTGCAACTATTGTCGCAGTATTCCTATCAATATTAATAATATTATTGATTATATTAGCAG
>PMNN01000105.1:1694-5224 GCA_003161815.1 Methanobacterium sp.
AATAGTTAAAGATGTGCTCACACGCTCCTCATTCCATCCCCATGGAATAAAAGTAAGATTGGAGGATGGACGAGTAGGTAGAGTACAAGATGTACTATAAAACAAAATGATTTCATTAAAATGATTAAATTTAATTTATTCTATATTAAATTTTAGGGGGTGAAATTTAGGTATGATTTGTAGTGATTGTGGAGTTGATAATCCATCCAACGCTAAATTCTGCCTTAACTGCGGGGCTAAATTAAAATCAACAGTTAATAAATCCTTAAAGTGCCCAGAATGCGGTAACAGTAATAATCCTGATGATGCTAAATATTGTTCCAAATGCGGTGCGGAATTACCAGATAACATAAATGAAAATTTTAAATCCCAGGAAACATCAGCTAATGATACATCCGTTAACTGGAAATGTCCATTATGCAAATCCAGCCAGTTAAAAAATAGTGCCCATAAAGGAGCTTTAGGTTTTGGAACAATAAGAACTCTGAATTGTCCAAACTGTGGAGCTGAATTTGATAAGAAAGGTGATAAATATAAATTATCTCGATGTAGTGATCATAATAATGAAATCTGGATAAAATACGGACATCAAACCCTAAAAACTGATGAATGGATTAGAATAGTTAATGGTGGAGTATCTGACGCGGAACAGCGGAAAATATATGAAGAAAAAAAGAAAATAGAATTAGAGAACGCTAAAATTCAACGAGATAATGATGTTAAACAATTCATCAATCAACTACAAAACGGTGTGGTAAATTTTGATATGNNCCTAAGAGGAATGAGAAAACTTCTATGGTCATGAATAATATTTCTCTTTTAGAGCCTAGAAGTATCCGTAATACTAGGGGAGGTTATGGAGGACCCAGCATTCATGTTGCCAAAGGCGTATCCTTCCGATTGGGTGCGGTTTCAGCTCAAAGTGAATCACATGAAGAGCTTAGAACAATTGATAAAGGCTCATTAATACTAACGAATAAAAGATTGATTTTCATCGGGAGTAAAAGAACCACTAATATTGATTTAAAAAGGATATTAGCTGTTAAACCTTATAAGGATGGTATTGAATCTCAAAGGGATAATAAACAGAAAACTGAGTATTTCATTGGAACGGATAAAACTACTATAAACTTCACCAAAAACGGGCGACATACTAGTATTCCTGTTAATGGAGTGGTGCTTAAAGCTGCTATCATGGGCAATATAGCTAAATTATGAGAGATTTAGAAACAAAGTATCGTTTTTTTTTAATTAATTTTTATAAATGGAGGGAGACTTACCGGTTGACCTGTTATTATTATACCTAAATGAGTATTGGTGGTGTTATTTTCGGTATTAGGATCAGTGTATTGGTCATGCCATCTATCCAGGAATTCCTGAGTGGGTATATATCCTCTACTTCCGAGAATTGCTGGATCTTCAAAGTATACATTCTGATTATCAATTCCAATAACCACCATATAATGACCATCAACCTGGTCATCTGTCCAGTTTTGACTGTTTGTTTCAATATTTTTCCATGCTTGAGCATCTATTATAACCGGTGTTCCCTGGTTAATATTTTGTTGTAAATCTTCCAGACTCATATTCTCTTTTACTGCTGCATTAAATCCTAATTTAGTTGCGGCGTTAGCAATATTTCCTGGCAGTGTACCATTTTCTGGTGTACAGTTGGTCATATTTATAAGGATGTCCACATTAGTGTCTTGGCCATAATATGATAAAACTGCCTGAAGGGCAGTGGGTCCACTGGAATAATTTGATGGTTGTTTAACATCCGGCACATTCAAAAATTTGGTATTGTTTTGTGATAGATTGTTGTTGTCCATTAAAGAAGAATTAGATGTGTTTTGTGTAAGATTACTGTCATTAACCGTCGAATAAACACCTAAAGGGATCATAATCATTAGAAGAACTAAGGCTGGTAGTATGATCTTCAATTTTAGATTCATATAATATTGTTAGATGACATTAATATTTATTTTTTTAGAATTATTTTTCATATTTGAAAATGAAAAATTATTTTATATATTAACCATATAACCAAATCAATCTTAAAAATTATAAATTTTTTTATCCTTGAAATGAGGTTAAATAATTTACAACATTATTATTATATATGCTTAATTTGAGGAAATAATAATACCAAAATTCTAAGGTGAAAAAAAGATGAGATGGTCTGTTGTTGCAGTTGTTATTTTAACCATAATTTTAGGTTATTCGTTTGTAGTAGTATCACTCGGCCCAATAGCACCTTTAGGAAGACTATCATTTGTTAAACTCGAAAATCCTGACATGTTTCCCGGCCATCCACATTCCACACTTTTAGCCCATTACGCAGATCAAAGAGGATCAAAATGTGCTATGGTATTGCATTTTGCTGGAAGTTCCACCTACAGTAGCTATCAGGAAGGGGATGTATATATAATCGAAGTCGCATTCATCGACACCCAGGGTGGAGGTTCTTCAAGTCTCAGCCAAATCAATCTTTTTGATTCGCTTAAAGTAGCATTATTTGGCATACCTGATGGTAGGTACAAGTACATGTCTGATGGGGTAGTATACAACAACTATAATGACATGATGAAACATGTTTACAAACTTGCAAAGCAGCACGACCAACAAGGTGCAATTCCAATGGTTTATCATGGAACAGTACGTACAGATAACCCTATTATAGATCCGGGATGTGGATTTCCTCTTTACTTCCAGATATTGACTAATACCTATGGAATAATCCCCGCATATATATACACCATAGGTGGAATGATCTTCCCTTATCTTAATAGTCCTTACAGGGACTTTGAATTAATGCATTCCTCAGAACTACAATACTACTACAACAATGGATTTATAAACATTGATTACGCTAATCCTCATACAAATACAAGTAAATATNNTTTAGAAACTATCATACTTTTTTTTATCTTCGTGATAGAAATATATCATGAATATTACCAGCATAATCAAGCTATAACTTGCCCAGAAAATTATAGACGGATAAGTGGTGGTGTTTTCCCCATTATAAACCTTAAATATGCCAATAATAATAGAGGCGGTTAAAAGCAACATTATGGATACATGTGGAAGTATTTCTTTAAACTGAATCTTATTAACATTTTTTTTCGGTGTTACCTTAAATTTTAACTTTTTATTGGTCAGGCCATAAATTAGTGCCTTGGTGTAAACTGGGAAAAGACTGAAAAATAGTGCTTGTGCAAGGATTAGTTCTTTAAGTGGATATCCTCTTTCCCAGTAACTGGTTAAGGTTTGGGTTATGATCATCAGCAAAAAGATGTAGAATGGAATGTTTAAAGGGCCTAAAACCAGGGGTTTTAGATTTAACAACAAAACAGATACTGGATATAATAACCAGAGAAATATAGCCACTCCTATGAAATACCAAGTGCCGTTTAATACTATATATTCCCACCATTGCAATGATTTCAGGCTTTTAGGTTCTTTTATAACTTTTTTTAAGACCTTTTTAGTATTTTGGAAAGTTCCATAGGACCATCTTAATTGTTGTC
>PMNN01000028.1 GCA_003161815.1 Methanobacterium sp.
AAGGTTTACAATCCTGAAGAAGGCCAAAAATCATCAAGAAATGGTGTGAAAACAGAATTTAAAGAGGAAAAACCTAAGATTGATAAGTCTCCAAAAGTAATGAAAGCTGATGAATCATCATCATCTCAAAAGAAAGCACGAATTGAAATTCCTAAAAAGCCAGATATTGATAGATTAGGTACTATTGACTCTAAGAAGGATGATGATTACGTTAAAAAAAGATTAGATCGTTTAAAGGAAAGTTACATTGAAAATGCTAAGGATATTGAAAGCATCATTGATGAGCGTCTGGATTCATTTAAGGGAACCCTAGGTAAACTCAAATCTGATTCTAAAGAACCAGGAATAATCTGGTCTTTTGATGCGGGTGATGTTCAGGAAGCTGTGATGGAAACTATTTCTAAAACTAATAATAGATTATTAATGATGTATCCTTGGATTAGGAATATAGAAGTGGGTTCTTTAAAGAAATTTATGGAGACTGAAAGTTGTCTTATCATTCAGGAGGCTAGTTTGGATGATGATGCTTCAGTGGAACTTTTAAGATTATTAATGGATAAAAATGTTAAAATAAGAACCATGCCCCATGTTCATACCATCGCCATTGTTTCCGATGATACCAAGGGGTTAATCATATCTACTGATCCTATTTATGAAAGTTATGAAGTGGGAGTGATTTATAAAGATCAGAAGTCAATAGAAGAGATTGAGAAATTATTTAAAGATGCATGGAGTATCTCTCAAGATATTGACTTGGAGCTTAAATTATGATAATTAAATGGCTGGGACATTCAGCATTTCAAATAATAACTAATCATAACCTTAAAATTCTCATCGACCCATATATAAGCAACAACCCCACAGCACCGTTGACAATGGAGGAATTGGATGCTGATTTAATCCTTGTAACTCATGGGCATCATGATCACTTCGGTGATACCATGGAAATAGCCAACCGAACCGGAGCTCTTATCATTGCAAATCATGAACTTTCCATTTTTCTTTCAAAACAGGGTTTAAATAGTCAGGGAATGAATATGGGAGGATCCATGGAGGTTCAGGATATCGAAGTGACTATGGTGAATTCTAACCATTCCTCTGGCATGGATTTTATGGATGAAATAGCTGCGGGTGGCAGTGCCTGTGGTTATATTCTAAAACTCGAAAATGGTAGGAAGATTTATCATTCCGGAGATACTGGAATATTTGGTGATATGAAAATGGTTATAAGGGATATTTACCAGCCGGATATAGCATTACTGCCTATTGGGGATATTTATACTATGGGGCTTGAAGAGGCGGCTATTGCTGCAGATTGGATTTCGCCTGAAGTTTTAATTCCTATGCATTATAATACTTTTCCCTTAATTGAGCAGAATCCCTTGGAGTTTGCGGAGATGGTTGAATCATTGAATCCTGATATTAATGTTGTCATCATGGAGCCGGGTGAATTCTATGAGGAATGATATGAGTGGTTAGTATGCCCCGATTTTTAAGAAGAAAATTTTTCAAAGACATATTTAATAAACTCCTTGGAAAGGAAAAAAAACTTAAAATAGGATTCTATGGTCATCCTAATTCTGGTAAAACTACTCTGGCTAATAGGATGACTACTGATTGGATTGGCAAGCCTATTGGTTTAGTGTCAGAGATTCCTCATGAAACCAGACGGGTTTATCGCCAGGAGCATGTGACATTAAATTTTGATGATTTGGAATTAGATTTTGATATTATCGATACACCTGGAATAGCCACTAAAATTGATTATCAAAACTTCCTTAAATTCGGCTTATCTGAAATTGAAGCTAAGGAGAGGGCTAAAGAAGCTACTAAGGGTATTATTGAGGCTATTAAATGGTTGGATGATGTTAATGGTGTTTTATTAGTAATTGATTCAACTATGGATCCGTTGACTCAGGCTAACATTACCATAATGGGAAATCTTGAGGCTCGTAAAATTCCTTTTATAATCGTAGCTAATAAGATTGACCTTCCAGAGGCTTCTCCTGATAAGATTCATTCAGTGTTCCCACAGCATGAGGTGGTTCCTATTTCTGCTTTGCAAGGTGAAAATATAAGTGATCTTTATCAAGCTATGGTGGATATATTCAAATAAATTAGGTTAAAATAATTTTTTAGAGGTTAAAAAAATATGGATTCTAATATGAATGGTCTGAAAATGGATTTCCTCTCATCAACTATGCTTAACTCACGCACTAGTATGGAGAAAATATCCATGATAGTGGATCGAGTAAAAAACGGGGATTTAGTGGTTATTGAAGGGGGGTTAACTCCAGAAGAAGAGGCGGAACTTATCGAGACCACCATGAGAGAGATTGATGTGGAAAACTTTATGGGAATCGATATTTATACATTGGAGAAGGATAAAAAATCTTTTTTTGGACTATCCAAAAGTAAAATTGTAGGTATAACCATTATTGGCCCGGCTAATGTAATGAAGGCTGTTAAGAAAAAATCGAATTTCTTATCTATGGTAGCTAACCTGGGTGATTCCAGTGCATCGATGCATTAAGTGCCACTCAGAATTTGAAGGCTCAGAGGATATTATACAGAGAGGCTGCCCAGAATGCGGTAGCAAATTTTTTGAATATGCTCATCAGGGACAAGTTAAAGGAATAAAGGAGAGTAAAGGTGACTCAGTGGAAACTATAATGGTAAAGGAGAATGGTATTTATGAAGTGAACCTATCATCACTCATGGAGGATGATTCCATTATAATATCTGACGAAGAGGGAAAGTATTTAATTGACATAAATTTTTTATTAAAGAAGAAGTTAAGAGAGAAAAATAAACCATAAAGGGTCGATTTAGATTTGTTTTGATATTTTTAAATTCTTCAAATCTCTCTCATCAATAAAATCACATTTTCCTGAGGGTAGAACTCCTATAACATCATCTAGGGTCAGGATATGTTCTTTATCGATTTTTCTTAAGATCGCCCTAGATATTTCCTCTTTTTTAGTGTAACCGGGTTTTATAATTACATAGGTATCGGTATACTTCTCCAATGCCTTAGGGGGGCCTGCCATTATTCTTTCACCCTCATAATCTACGATCCCTACAGCAATTAATAGTGGAATACCTCTAACATAGTTGCGTGAACCGCGGATAATAAAAGCTCCTTTTGTAACGAATTCTCCAGACTGTGGAGTTTTGGAGACTTGTTCTGGATGCACCCAGTAAACATCTTGTGATCCAAATCCTTTAGACCAGGCGCTGGAGAAGGAAGCAGCTAAATATGCAGCCTCATTGATCGTGCTTTCTGGTATATCTTTCCCATCACTTTTTATAACGACTGATGGGGCGCCGTGAATATCGGAATGCATATAAATATCATTGCTTTCTAGGTAACGTTTCACTATCGTTTCATTAGTGGCTGCGTCTCTACCTCCAACCACTAGAAATCCATTGGAGGATAAGAACCAGCGAAGTTTTTCAAACCATTTAAGCTCTTTTCTAACCCTTTTTTCCGGTACACTGATTTGCTCTAGGGCAATATCTCTTTTATTCTTAGCTTTATTTATTTCTTTTAAAGTTTTTTCAATAGCAATGTTAACTCCAATAATCTTCCTTTTCGCTTTTTTACCTTTATTATAATAAACTTCAGTATTTTCCGGAATGCTTAAATGGGAATCAATATTTATACGAGTATTTTCTAAATTCAAGGTGATATTACCTAATTTATCAATGGATTCTATGATATCCAACCCGTCCATCTTCTGTTTTTTAGCATTCTTAATAATTTTAATAATTTCCAGCCAAGAATACCTTTCCCGAGCATCATCTATTATGTCCAGGATTTTCTGCACTTTTTGATAATTAGAGTACAGTAAGTCACCCTTTATTTTGGATTCCTTCACGGTTTTTACGAATTTCTCTAAGGTTTCTTTTTGTATTCTGAGTCGTTTTTCATATTTCCCGACTTCAGCTCCCCAAATATTCTCTTGGACTTTCTTTATATCCTTCCCTACTATACTACTATAGAATTCATCGGCAGCTTCATTATAACTGGGGAAGAATTTTTTCTGGTATTCATTATAAATCTGAAGGTTTAAGGGCAGGACATCATCTTTACCATTTGTAACTATTTGTGGGTGGAATTCTTCTGTTTTAAGAGGGTTAAATACTTGGATTATAGACTGGTAAATAGAATCTAATTCGTCTTCTTCAACTTCTGCTGCTTGTTTTTCTTTAGGTACTTTGGCTCTTAAAACTACTTCTTCAGCGTAAAGCCCTCCAAAACCACTTTTTGCAAGGGTTCTTATAATATCAGTATTGGAATTGGTTAATAATTCCATTACATCTTCTCGCTGAGCTTTAAGAAGGTTAACACCTCTTTCTGGTGGATATTTATATTCTTCTTTAGATGATATCCTCCGATTCTCCCATAACTTTCGTTTCAATGGTAGAATGATTTGACCTTCTTCATCCAAAAGTATTATATTNNTGGAAGTCTATTTCCATGATACGGTCAAAATGGTGCTGGTGTACATCACTCACTGTTGCACCTTTCAGGTACTTCCGCAGAAGCATGGGGAAATTAGGAGGTACTTTTGGATTTAGTGGGGGGTAATGTGTTAAATGTACTCTTAATCCCGCTTGGAATACTACATCAACCCTTCCTTCACGGGGAACATGAAATCTTATAAGTACGGTGTCTTTGGTAGGTTGATAAGCCTTTTGGAAGCGAGCATCCTTTAATGATTTCTNNTTTATGGAAATAGAGGTTAAGTTAACATCTTTACATGTTATTGCTGCCATAATAACGGGTTACATTTCATTTATGATTTCAAGCGGATTTATAAGTGGTGTAGATAAAGTAAACAGCCAGTATTTGGCTATTTTAATAGGATTGGTAATACTTTACCTAACGGGTCAAGTATCTGAAAGAGCTTTTGGTAAAGAGGAAGTGGGCGGTCTCAAAGGGTGGCTTTTTAGTGGTATAGTACCTTTCTTCTTTANNGACTCTACTTTTAAATTATTATTTGATTTAATTTTTATGCAAAATTAATTATTATTTTTTTTCTAAATTATCGTATTCAGATTCAATATATACAAAAAAAATTGCCTTTTCATATTTTTCTATTTTTACTGGTGAAGAATTATCCTGCACCATAGAAAATCCATATAAAAGCAAATACAAGGGCTAATACAAATACTAATGGTGCAAAAACTTTACTTACAGCTACAATCGAGCTAATGGTTGTAACTAACTCAGTAGCATGAGTAGGGCCTAATGTTTTAATATCATCTATCTCAGCTACTTTAACACCGGCTTTCACAGGCTCCAAATCATCAATAGCATTTTTAGTACACTTTATTATCGCGTTAATTATTTCATCCTGCATTTTAACACCTACAGGATTATGACCACCCGAAAGGGTATTTACATAATGGGTGTCCGTAGTCATCACTTCACCACAATCCAATCCCAAAGATTTAACAGACTTAATTATCTTTTCCCGGAAACCAATTACCATATTATTAGCATCTAAAAGTATATAAGCAGTTTTTTGATTACCTCCTACTTCTACTACCATTACCTTCACACCACTTTGACCCACACCTTGCTCTTTGGACATGTCATCCAATGGGTCAGAGGAGCATCCCAACCTAATAACCTGCTTATCTTCGTTTTTACCTAACTTTTCCACGGCACCGAGTAACTCGAAAACCTCCTTATTACCTGGAAGTATTCTACCACCATCTCCTTTAAAACTATTATGACAATCAACCATCATTACATTATCTGTACTGGTAGATCCTTTAGCAGCGTTCATAACGGCTAATCCTACACCGAAATCGATGTCATCGAAACCTTTAGGTGAAAAAGTAGCTAGTAACACTAGATTATTGCCGAAATACCGGGCACCAATTTTTGCTCCTTGATGCTTCACTCTATGGAATTCACTGGCATATTCAGAGTAAACCATATCTTTAAGGGAATCTTTTATTACTTTTTCGATTTTACTTATTTCTCTGGAGGCCACTGGATTAAAATCATGGGTGGAGGGACCGTGTGACACCATGGTGAAAGTGTTAAATCTATTTGCCAATATGGTTGGCATGTTACCACCTCCAATATCTCCTACAGGGCCGGGATGCACACAGGGAGATAAAAATATGGCTTTTAAATCATTTTCTCCTTTGAAACTCAGGATGCCTACTATTGTTTTTATAGATTCTCCCATATCTTCGAAGAGGGATTCCATGGCTTGTGAACCTTCACTCATGTGGGATAGGAATAAACTTAAAAGTTCTAATGCACCCACTCCAAGATTTTTTCTCATTGGTGATTCTATAACAACTACAAAAGAGAATATGGCTAAAACTAGTATTATTGAAGCGATAATAATTTTAAAGAGAACTGCAATTATATTGAATTCCCCTAAATTAGTTGTAATACTAGTTAGAAATACAATTACCATAACCATGCTTAGTATTAATGCGGGTTGCGTTGATGCTACCACTACCGAAGCTAAGAGACGTATATTAGAAGTGCCCCAGATCACTATTGTTCTGAAGGCGAATACTATGGCACAGCCATAAATAACAGAGTCTATGGTGTAGTTGTAGATTGAGAAATGGGATACTAGACTGCCTAAAACATAGATTATCGCTACTATTATCATAGCTAAAAGCGCTAAAAACATGGATTGCTTCATTTTCATCCGCCGGCCTTCTACCACTCTAAGTAGGGTGGGGGTTATAGCCCCGGCCATTATGGACATCAGACCAAATATCAGGAAACCAGCAGATCCACCATATACTATGTTTGATAAAATGTTTGAATCTGCTTGAGGTTCAATCAAAAAGGCGATAAGACCTGTGATAAAACTTAAAAAAACTATAATGAAAACCGAAATATGTGTCTCAGGTAAAGTTACCATGTATTTGGTGAGATCCGTAAGATTTTCTGCTGCGGACATGATTTATTCCTCAAAGTTAAACATAATTTTCTATTCCTAAATTTTAATATCATTACAATAAATATGGATAATTAGTATTATACTAACAAAAGCCAAGTTCTTTAATGTAAAATTTTAGATATATCCAAATATTCTAATGTAGCCTATAGTTTTTAAAGCTTTATAAGTTTTATAATCACAACTTAAAAAGGAATTGTTTCCAATGGATGTTAAACTCAAAACACCTCTTTCTCGAAGGGATACATCAAATTTAAAGGTAAGAGATGTAGCATACGTCTCGGGTATTATTTATACTGCTAGAGATAGTGCTCATAAAAGAATATTTGAAGAAGGATCCCCCATAGATCTGGTATGGAGCAGTAATATTCCATGCTGGTCCCATAATAAATATTTATAATAAGCCTGATGGTTCAAATGACTACCAAGTGGTGGGTATAGGTCCTACAACCAGTGGTAGAATGAATCCCTACGAACCGAAGCTTATAGATACTGTGTAAAAGCGGTTATAGGTAAAGGAGGAATGGATGGGGAAACACTAGATGCATTAAAGAGAAATGGAGCTGTATTTCTCACTGCAGTAGGAGTATGTGCAGCACTCTATGCAAAATCAATAAATTATGTTAAAAATGTGCACTGGTTTAGATCTTGGAATTCCAGAGGCTATATGGGAACTGGAAGTAGAGGATTTCGGACCATTATTTGTAACTATGGATTCATATGGAAGAAATCTCTATGAAAAGATTAAAAGAAAAGTATCCTCTGGAAGGGTTCATTGATACTCATCTGCACACAAGTCCAGATGTGAAACCTAGAATCTTAAATGATGTACAAGCGGCTTTTGAGGCTTCAAAGGAGAAAATGAAATGCATTATTATAAAATCTCATTTGGAGTCTACTGCAGGCCGAGCTAGATTAGCTGAGATGCTAACTGATATGAGAGTTGTTGGAGGAATAACATTGAATCAGAGCGTAGGTGGCTTGAATCCCGCTGCAGTTGAAACTTCAGCTCTGATGGGTGGTAAAATGGTTTGGTTTCCCACTATTTCTCATGGAACTATCGATTTAGATTTAGATAAGATTGACGATATACTTCACATAATAGCTAAAAACGATCTGGTGTTAGCCACTGGTCATTTAAATCCTGTAGAGATTTTTGAATTGTTAGATCTGGCTCATAGTATGGGAATCTGGAAAATACTAGTGAATCATCCCTTCACTCGAGTGGTGGGAGCTAGTATCGACGAGCAGAAAGAGATGGCAAAATACGCTTATTTGGAGCATTGTTACGTGGCATGTATGGAAAATCATGATAGAATGGATCCTGAGGTGATTTCACAGGGAATAAAGGACATTGGACCCGATAAATGTATAATGGCTACAGATTTCGGGCAGTCATATAATCCTAATCCTGTGGTGGGTATGAAAATGTTTGTAGATAAAATGCTGAATTTGGAAATCTCCTTAGATGATATAATTGTCATGTGTAGAAATAATCCATTTAAATTGCTTTTTCAATAAGGTTAGTTTTGTTAATTAAATCTTATTTTTAAATTAAAAAAAAACTTCTACTCATAATAAAAAAAACCTTTTCATACTTAAAATTTGCAAAAAGAACTATAATAAAAATCCAGCTAGCTAATGAAAAAATATGAATGTTTTAATTTTATATTAGACATGTTAAAATTATAGGAATAAAATCATTTTCTTACAATTCATAAGTTTTAAATAGGTGTAATAAATCTTATAAAAAATTAGACGTATTCACTTTAAGATTAGAAATGAATGGTGAAAATTTATGAAAAATGATAAGAAATCTATAATTAATGAAGAACTCCTTTCACGAATGAAACAATTCAAAGATGCCATGATGGATCAAGAAAAAAGAATAAAACTAGAGAATAGTATTCTGGGTTCGGAAGTACTCATCAGATTTGAAATATTTCTTCCATCAAAGAGTCCTGCCAAATTATCAGATGGCATTTTCCTTTATATGAATGATTCAGGTGAAATTGTAGATGCTGAATTTTATATAAGAGATTCAGACGATATTACCATAGTTGGTTTGGAAGCTGATGATTTTAAGGTGGTTAAAGAACTCTTTAAGGATTCATTTTCACTAGAAATAGAATAAAGCACCTCATTTTTTCTAATTTTCCAAAATCTTTTTTTCAAGGAATCAGATTCCACATTAATTAATTTATTGAAAACTTTTTTACCGATTATATTTTTCAAAAGTAAAGTTATAAAATTTTAGATTTAATCTTAAAATTAGTATTTGTAAAAAGAAGAAGAACGATATAAAAATCCTAAATAAGAAATCTCGCTGCGTGTTTGTCAATAGTTATATAGGTTATGATTACATAAAGTACTATTGATATTATAATAATGTAGAAAATTAGGCCATATTAAATCCTGCTCTTAAGAACCCTGATTTACTAAACCCAATAACATTCTCTAAAATTAAATTTTTGAAAAAAAAATTGAAATATAATAATTCAGGGGTTAACATTCATAAACAAAGTAATAATTTTTTAATAACAATTTTTTTAGGCCTTGTTTTTCATCAATACAATGTATAATAAAATATTTTTACAACAATTGCAACGATTATGGAGAAATAAAAAATGCGAAGTTTTGAAAGGTTAAGTTCTCTGAAGGATTATATACCACTTAAAAGAGGCGAATCTGGAGCAAAGAATATTGGACTTTTAGTCGATGGACCCAATATGTTAAGAAAAGAATTCAGCCTTAATCTTGATTTAGTAAGGGATATAATATCAGAATATGGTAATATGAGAGTTGGCAAAGTTCTTTTAAATCAATATGCTTCAGATAAACTTATAGAGGCAATAGTCAATCAAGGATTCACCCCTATTGTAGTAGCTGGTGATACAGACGTTTACATGGCAGTCGAAGCCATGGAATTAATATACAATCCTAATATTGATATCATTGCTCTTATGACTCGTGATGCTGATTTTTTACCCATAATTAATAAGGCTAAGGAAAANNGATTTTTTACCAATAATTAATAAAGCAAAGGAAAATGGAAAGGAAACCATAGTTATAGGTGCTGAACCCGGATTCAGTGCTGCATTACAAAATTCAGCAGATAATGCCATCATATTAAAAGCTGAAAATAATAAAAATTCCAAAAAACACGATTAAAAAATGAAATTAAATTCGATAAAATTAATAATAAAGGATTCTACAATCAAATGCTATTAAATTCTAGTCTTCATGAATTAAAAAGAAGAGATGCTGCATTAAATATAATCAATTCAAAGATCAAAGCAAGGGATAGATCCCATCTATACGACCTAACCGGTCTTTCTGGGGGATTCCCCATAAAAAAAGAAGATATTGATCTTCTAGAAACATATGCCGGATCTGCTATTTTTGAAGAAGAATTACAAATTCAGGGAAAGAAACATCTGGGCGGAAAAAAAATTTTAGCTCTTAATAGAACTAGCTCAGGGATTTTAGCTTCTATAATGGCTTTAGTAAAACCAGATGAAGAAGTGGTGCATTACCTGCCTCAATTACCATCTCATCCTTCCATTCCGCGGAGTACTGAATTGATAAAGGCTAAATACCGTGAATTTAATAATTTAAATGAATTTGAAATAGGAAGTAAAACATCTTTAGTTATAATAACCGGTTCAACCATGGATCATGAAGTGTTGAGCGAGGAAGAATTTTTAAGGATAATTAAAATTTCAAGATCAGACCATATACCAGTTTTAGTTGATGATGCATCGGGAGCTAGATTAAGGACAGTAATATACCATCAACC
This sequence comes from Methanobacterium sp., assembly GCA_003161815.1. Taxonomy (GTDB): domain Archaea; phylum Methanobacteriota; class Methanobacteria; order Methanobacteriales; family Methanobacteriaceae; genus Methanobacterium_A. The sequence goes on from PMNN01000028.1 coordinate 10,747, forward strand.
CCGCGCAATGGACATGGGGGCGAATTTGGTTATCACCAGTACTGATAAACTTATGGACGGTCCAAGGGGTGGTTTAATGTCTGGAGATGCAGATTTAATTGACCTGATAAAATCGAAGGCTCATCAATTCGGTTTAGAAGCTCAGTCGCCTTTAATTGCGGGTATGGTAAGGGCTTTGGAAGATTTCAATTCAGAACGAATTCTTAAAGCCCAAAAAAGAAAGAAAGAGATATACCAAATTTTAATAAATGATTTGAAAGAGATTAAACAAACCCCTACAGGATTCATGCTATCCCCTGAAGGTTTGATGAATGAACTGAAATATTTGAATGTTAAACATCCTTTAAGTCCGATGGAAGCTGCAAATATCTTAGCTATGATTCTTTTAAGGGAATATAACATAATTACTATACCGGCTGTGGGGATGCCGGGTGCTTCACCCACCATCCGGATTGATTTAGCATCAAAGGATGCACAACGTTTAGATCAAAATTATATTATTGAAGCCTTTAAGGGAAGTCTCTTAAGACTTAAAACAATTATCGATGATGAAATGGTTTGCAGAAAATTATTATATGACTAAAATTCTTTAATGTTTAGCTACTGTAATTCAATTTTTTCTGGAGATTTATTTTTTGCATGATTGAAATCGATGGATCCTATGGTGAAGGTGGCGGATCTCTTTTACGTATATCGACTGCTCTTTCAGCTGTGACAGGTAAACCTGTTCACGTTTCTAATATTCGAGATAAAAGACCGAAGAAAGGTCTTATGCCTCAACATCTCAATGCATTGAAGGCAGTTGCTCAGCTTACTCAGGCTTCCAATGAAGGACTCAAAATAGGCTCTACTGAAATTTCATTTTGCCCGGGAGATCTTCACGGCGGTGCATATAATCTGGATATAGGTACTGCAGGTAGTATAACTCTGGTTTTGCAATCCTTCATGATCCCCGCAGCTTTTGCAGATTCTCCTGTTAAAATCGTAATTCGGGGTGGAACTGATGTACGATGGTCTCCTCCTGTAGATTATTTTCATAATGTGACTCTACCTCTCTTGGAATCCATTGGTTATCATTCAAAAATACATATAATTCAGAGAGGACATTATCCAAGGGGAGGGGGATTATTAAAGTTAGAAATAGCTCCAATTAAGAAATTGAAGCCATTTAATCTTCAGGAACTACAATTAGATTATATAAAAGGTATATCCCATGCGGTTAAACTGCCAGAACATGTTGCTGTGAGGCAAGCTAAAAGTGCGGAGAAATTTCTAATGAAAGAAGGTTATGAAGCAGATATTGAAATTCAACATTCAAATCGGGAGTTAGGACCAGGATCAGGCATTGTTTTATGGACTGAAGGAAAGAGCAGAGTTGGCGGGAGTTCTATAGGGGAACCTGGTAAAAGGGCGGAATTGGTTGGGCAGGAAGCTGCGGAAGAACTTTTATATCATATATCACGAAATGCAGCTCTGGATAAGTATATGGGTGATCAAATCATACCCTATATGGTTTTAGCCGATGATTCCAAAATAAAAACTTCAGAACTTACTAAGCACGCCTTAACTAATATATATGTTGCCGAAGCAATCATTAAAAAAGAATTTAAAGTAAAAGGAAAATTAGGGAATCAAGCTATTATAAGAGTAGATAGGTTCCGATGATAAATTTCAATTATAAATTTAAATAATAATTTTAAACAATTGACTAATTTATTCTTTTAATAATTTAGTTAATAAAATTGGTTATAGTAAAATTCATGAATTTAGTTCTTCTTTTCTCTATTGATATGGATACACTCTCCAGATATAACTTTCTGGATAGTGCCGTCATCAAATTCCAAGATAAGTTTACCATATTTACTTATGCCTACGGCTTCTCCACGTATAACTCCGCCTTTTCTATGTAATTCTACATACTTACCAATTGTTTTGGATAGTCTACGCCATTTATTGAGTATATCAGGGAAGTTTCCCGCTTTAAATTCATTATAATTATTCTCAAAATTTTTGAGGAACTTTTGTATCAATTCAGCCCCTCTTATTTCCCGTTCCAATTCGGCTTGGAGGGAAGTAGTACTTCCACGTAATTCTGGAGGAAAAATATCAATATCTACATTAAGATCGATTCCAATGCCAACTAAAACATATTCCACATTTGCAATGTCTGCTTTTACTTCCGTTAATATTCCACTAACCTTTTTATTGCCTATTAATATGTCATTGGGCCATTTTATTTCAACATCTAAATCACATTCTTGAATTAGCGTTTCTGCAACTGCCACTCCAGTTACAAGTGTTAGTTGGGGCGCCTTGTTGGGCTCCACATCAGGCCTGAGAATCATTGTCATCCATATTCCACCTGATGGTGATAACCATTTTTTTCCTCGACTGGCCTTACCACTGCGCTGTCTTTCAGCTATAACAATCGTACCTTCTGCTGCACCTTCATCAGCAAGTTTTCGTGCAACTAAGTTAGTGGAATCCACTTCTTTAAAGAAATGGATTTTTTTACCCATATAACTGGTTTGGAGATTACTTTTAATTTCGTAAGGTAATAGAATGTCAGTTTCAGTTAAACGATATCCTGATTTTAGAGAATCGATAATGTATCCTTCTTCTATTAATGATTGAATTTCATCTGAAACTTCTGTTTTTGAAATACCAATTTCTAATGCAATATCCTCGGGAGGAATATAATCTCCCTTTCTATTATAAAGAACTTCCAATATCTGGTCTTTAATCATTAAAATCCACCTTAATTTCCTTTATTTTTAGCAATTGATTGATTCATGTAATTTGAAACCGCTGCGGATACAGCAGCAACTTTTTTAGAGGGTAAAAATGTTGATTTAAGGCGTGTTTCCATTTCTTTATCTTCTTCAATAACTTTCAACATGTTATCCATGATTTCATTTTTATACTCATCTACAAAGTGGGTGTGAAGTTTTCCCTCATGGAAATGGGGGCTAGCCATCATGGCTTTATCGAAGGGTATGGTAGTTTTAACTCCTAAAATTATATACTCTGAAAGAGCCCTTCTCATACGGCTTATGGCTTCTTCACGGTCTCTTCCCCAAACGATGAGCTTGGATATCATAGAATCATAATAGGAAGGTATGGTATAGTTATTATATACTCCACTATCTACTCTTACACCCAAACCACCTGGAGAACGATATCCTGTTATTTTACCGGGATTAGGAGTGAAGTTATTCAGTGGATCCTCTGCATTAATTCTACATTCAATAGCATGTCCATATACTCTGATTGTATCTTGAGGGCAGCATAATTCTTCTCCACAAGCAATTTTTATTTGTTGCTTCACAATATCAATGCCTGTTATGGCTTCAGTTATAGGATGTTCCACTTGTACACGAGTGTTCATCTCCAGAAAATAGAAATTTCCATTAGAGTAAAGGAACTCAACCGTACCTGCATTAGTGTATCCTATAGAAGAGGCGGCATGAACTGCCACAGAACCCATCTTTTCCCGGAGTGTCTCGGTCATGACTGGTGAAGGTGCTTCTTCGATTAGTTTCTGATTTCTTCGCTGAATTGAGCATTCTCTTTCAGCAGCATGTACAGTATTACCGTGCTCGTCGGCAAGTATCTGGAATTCGATATGTCTAGGTTCCTGAATGTATTTTTCTAAATATACTGTGGCATCACCGAAGGCAGATTCCGCCAGTGATTCAGTGGATTCAATAGCTCTTAAAAGTTCATCTTCCTCATATATTATCCGCATTCCGATACCACCACCACCTGCGGANNTATAACTGATGATTTAGGTCCTATAAGTTTAATACCATGCTTTTCACATTCCTTTCCAAGATTAGGGTTTTCCGCTAAAAATCCATAACCTGGATGAATAGCTTCAGCGCCATACTCTTCTGCTACATCAATAATCTTCTCGATATTCAGATAGCTTTTCAATGGAGCTGATTCCCCAATATTATATGCTTCATCAGCATACTTAGCAAAAAGTGAATTTTTATCAGCATCAGAGTAAACGGCTACGCTTTTAACATCTAATTCTCTGCACGCTCTCATTACCCTGATGGCAATTTCACCACGATTAGCAATCAAGATCTTTTTGAACATTGAATATCCCGTACTTTAACTTTAATTAATTTTTTATTAATCTTTAAAAATTGATTAAACCTTTTAAAACATCTTTAATATCTACATTCTAATTATTAATTATTATTTTATAATTTTATATATCTTTTCTTAATTAATATCAATGAATTGAAGATAAATTCTTAACAATTTAAATTACGATAAACTTTTTTATTTAATTATTATTAAGAAGTTTATTAAGAAAATTTAATATTAGTTTAAAATGATCAATAAAAAAATACAATTGGAAATGGATTTACAATTTATTCCACCTCATCCCACTCCTAAAGTGGATTTGGAGCAATACTCAACCCCCGCAGGTATCGCAGCTGATTTACTGTGGAATGCATTTGCGCTGGGTGATATTAGAGGCTTAAAAGTAGTGGATCTAGGAACCGGGACAGGCATATTCGCAATAGGCGCTGCTCTTTTAGGTGCTGTAGAAGTGGTAGGAGTGGATGCTGATCCTCAAGCTGTGGAACTTGCCAGGGCAGAAGCATCCAAAATAGGTTTAGAAGAGTTAACCAGATTTATTTCAGTAGATTTACTAGATTTCCATGAAAAAGCTGATACGGTTATACAGAATCCTCCATTTGGAGCTCAGAAAGCTCATCGAAAAGAAGCTGACCGAGTTTTCATGAGCAAATCACTTGAAATCGCTCCAGTTGTTTACTCATTCCATATGCTAGAGACTGAAGAATTTGTGAAAAAATTCTTTCAATCGAAAGGTGGTTCAATTACTCACAGTTTTTATTATAATTTTCCCATACCCCATATTTATGATTTTCATAAGAAAGAAAATATTAATGTAGATGTCGTGGTTTTAAGAGTTGAAAAGGTGTAGAGAATGAGATGAATCATTTGGTTTCAAGTATGATATTATAATATAAAAATAGAATTTATTTAATCAGAATAAATTTAATCAAAATAGATTTACATAATAATATATATAAATATATAGTAAACAGACTATTAAAGATGGAATCAAAACATTTATCCATCTTTGTACCCGCTTCAATATTGGCCGAGACAAAAGACTTAAAGTTAAGAACTTATAAAATAGGTTTGATTGGAAGATCGGCTGCACTATTTCGGGTTGAAAGAATCGTTATTTACAGTGATAATTCAGAGAATAAAGAGGTAAAGTTTATTAGTGATGTTCTCACTTATATGAATACACCTCAGTATCTTAGAAAAAAGGTATTTCCTATAATTAAGGAGTTGCAATATGCTGGGATTCTACCCCCGCTACGCACTCCACATCACCCCACTGAAAAAGTCGGTCAAGATGATTATAGACAGGGTTTAACTTTAAAAAGAACAAAAAAAGGCACAATTGTTGATATTGGTGCAGACAAACTTGCTTTGTGCAAGGAAAAACTCAGTGTAAATAAAGTGCTAAGCTTCCGGGTATTGAAGTTTGGCAAAGAAATAATAATTGAACCTGATAAACCTGAGGTTTATTGGGGTTATAAGACTTTATCTACTTATAAGAATTTGCATGAAAGTATAGAAATGCTTAAGCCAAAACCAGATCTGGTTATTGGAACAAGTAAATATGCTTTGCCCATCACCTCTTTTTTAGATGAAGTGAAATATAGTTTAAAGGGCTCCAAACGGATATCTATTTTGTTTGGTGGTCCATATTCAGGCTTACAAGATCTTATTGATCAAAAGGAATTGGATTTTGAAGTGAACACCATTCCTGCTCAGGGGACTAAGACTGTAAGAACTGAAGAGGCGATTATAGCAACATTATCTATATTTAACATGCTCTTAAATACAGAATAACTTGGATAAAATTTGTGAACTTGTGAATGTAAGGAGGTAAATTTAATGAGTAGACATCACCAACCCAGAAAGGGATCAATTGCATTTAGTCCTAGGAAAAGATCAGCTAAGGAATCTCCCAGAATAAGATCCTGGCCAGAAAACGATGAAACCGGGCTTCTGGGATTTCCTGGCTACAAAGTAGGAATGACACACGTTACCATGATTGATTCGACGAAAAACTCACCTACAGAGGGAATGGAGATTTCATCACCGGTAACTGTACTTGAAACCCCACCAGTAGTAGCGATGGGAATCAGAGCCTACCGTAAAGACACACGTGGACTGCAAACTATGAGTGATATTCTATCCGGTGACTTGGATGAAGACCTAAAAAGAAACATAAACTTTCCTAAGGAAAATGATGTTGAAACTAAATTAAATGAATTAAAAGAAAAAATTGATGAAATAGAAGATATAAGGGTTATAATCCATACTAAACCCCGATTAGCTAGTATTCCTAAAAAGAAACCAGAAATACTGGAATGTGGAATAGGTGGAGTAAACGTAGAACAAAAACTAGACTATGCAATCAGCGTGCTAGGAAAAGAGATTAACACTGTTGATGCATTCTCTGATGGAGAACATATAGATACTATAGCCGTTACTNNGGTTATCATAAAAGAACAGAATATAATAAGAAAATACTCAAAATAGGCGATGTATCTGAAACAGAGGATATCAACCCTGCAGGTGGCTTTGTAAAATACGGTTTAGTGAAGAATAACTACGTTATAGTTAAGGGTTCTATTCCTGGACCTTCCAAACGTTTGGTAATTCTAAGAAAAGCAGTTAGACCACATGGAAAACATAATGATCCTGTTCAAATATCTTACGTAAGCACAGCTTCTAAGCAGGGAGTCTAAAACTTTGTATAATTATGATTCTTTCAAAAATTGTAACAATAATTATGATGGACTACTTAAAGTGATTTAAAATGGAGAAAGTCAAGATTTATTCATTGGAAGGCGAGGTAATAGGTGAAATTGAACTTCCTGAGATATTCATGGAAGAATTCAGACCAGACCTAATTAAAAGGGCGGTTATATCTTCACAAACAGCTAGAATTCAGCCATGGGGAACAGATCCGATGGCAGGAAAACGTACCACTGCAGAATCTTTCGGTGCCGGTCGAGGAGCCGCTATGGTCCCTCGAGTTAAAGGTTCACGACATCCTGCAGGGTCTAAAGGAGCTTTTGTTCCACATACGGTTGGAGGTAGAAGGGCCCATCCACCACGTGTAGCTAAAATCATCCATGAAAAGATTAATAAGAAGGAAAGGAGATTAGCCATAAGATCAGCAGTGGCTGCTACAGCTAAATCAGAAATCGTTGAACAAAGAGGACATTGTATAGAAAATTTGCTTCAAATACCCTTTGTAGTTGATGATGAACTTTCAAAAGTCAAAAAAACCAGCGAAACTAGGGAAATTTTCAAAAAACTAGGAATAATGGACGATGTAGTTAGAGCTAAATCTGGCCGTACAATAAGGGCTGGAAGAGGTAAAACTAGAGGTAGGAAATATAAATTACCTAAAGGTCCATTATTAGTGGTTGGGGAAGATAAAGGAATTAGTAAAGGTGCAAGGAACCATCCTGGTGTGGACATTGTAGTGGTAGATAATTTAAATGCTGAACTACTTGCTCCGGGAACTCATCCGGGAAGACTCACGATCTATACTAAATCCGCTATAGAGAAATTAGGAAAGTTATTCCAAAGTGAAGTAGGTGTGTGAAGATGGATCCTTACTCAATAATAATTAAACCTCATTTAACAGAAAAAAGTATGAATGCTATTGACAAAAATAATGAATTAACCTTTGTGGTTAGGAGAACATCCCGTAAACCGCAAATAAAAAGTGCATTTGAGGATCTTTACGCAGTTAANNGTCACTTCAAGAGGAGAAAAATTAGCCTACATTAAACTTGAAGCAGAGCACAGTGCAGAAGATATAGCCGTGAAAATGGGCATATTCTAAATGGGTGATTAAAAAAAAATTAGTTTGAGTATAATTGGGGTTTAAAATTTTATTGGATTAACTATTAATAATATACAATAAAGTAATAAATATTTTTGTTTGGTCAAAAATTGGTAAAGTTTTGGTCAAGTTTTAAGAGACTAATTATGAAGGATCCAATTATAAATTTACCCATAGGAGGAGTATTGAAATGGGAAANNATGATCCTGGAAGAAGCGCTCCATTAGCTATGGTAAAGTTTGAAAATAATGAAAAAAGACTTATTTTAGCACCGGAAAGCATTAAAATTAATGATGATATCGCTTGCGGAATTTCAGCACCTATAAGCCCTGGAAATTCATTACCATTGGCTGAAATTCCAGAAGGTACTCCTCTTTATAACCTAGAGAAATATCCAGGAGACGGTGGTAGATTCGTCAGAGCTTCTGGAACTTACGCTTCTTTAATTACACATGATGTTGGTAAAGCAATTGTAGAATTACCCTCCGGTGAATTGAAGGCATTCAACCCCCTCTGCAG
>PMNN01000018.1 GCA_003161815.1 Methanobacterium sp.
AACATTGGAAGATTTTTTTATAAACAGATTTGGTAAGGAACTTTATCTTACCTTCTTTAAAGATTACACAGAAAAAGTGTGGGGAGTTCCATGCCATGAAATCAATTCTGATTGGGGATCTCAAAGAATTAAAGGGCTTTCCATAACTAGGGCAATTTTACATGGATTAAAAAGTTTTACTGTAAGAGATTCGACTATTTCTCAGAAGAATGTGGAAACTAGTCTTATTGGACAGTTCATGTATCCTAAATATGGTCCTGGTCAAATGTGGGAGGAAGTGGCCGGAATAGTAGAGGATAATGGTGGTGAAATACACCGGAGGCAGCGAGTAGTGGAAATTATAAGTGATGCTGATAGGATAGTTGAGGTGAAAGTAAAAGATGAGGCAACGGGAGAGTTGAAAATCCATAGTGCTGATTATTTCATTTCAACTATGCCTGTGAAAGATTTAATTGAATCTTTTAAAGATGATATATCACATAGAGTTAAAGAAGTGGCAGAAGGTTTGGTTTATCGTGATTTTATGACGGTAGGATTGCTTTTGAAAAAATTGAAGATTAAAAATGAGTCTAAAATAAAAACTTGGAATGATTTAATTCCTGATAACTGGATTTATGTGCAGGAGAGAGATGTTAAACTTGGCAGAATTCAGATATTCAACAATTGGAGCCCTTACATGGTTAAAGATCCAGAAAATATTTTGATTGGGCTTGAATACTTCGTTAATGAAGGTGATGAGCTGTGGAAAATGTCTGATGATGAGTTTATTAACTTTGCCATCCATGAACTTTCCCGTATTAATATTATTGATGAGAGAGACTTGATGGATAGTTTCTTGGTTAGAATGCCTAAAACTTATCCAGCCTATTTTGGAACTTATGATAGATTTGATGTGATACGTAATTTTGTCGATAAATTTGAAAATCTATTTTTAATTGGAAGAAACGGAATGCATCGCTATAATAACATGGATCATTCTATGCTTAGTGCAATGCGGGCAGTGGAGAACATAATCAATGAGGATACTCGAAAGGATAATATTTGGCTGGTTAATGCTGAAGAAGATTATCATGAAGCTTAAATCATAAGAGCGGTATAATAATTAAAAAAAAATAATTAAGTTTTAAATAACATGCTTCACGGATGATTGATGAATGGAAATAAAATCCGAATTAAAATCATGTATAATAAAGTTAGATTGGAGACTAATTTTAATCTTGATTATATATGTTACTATAGGACTTTTCCTCCTAGTTTACTATCAGTATCAGATAAACCCCGATGGAGTGGGTTATATCCATATTGCAGAAGAATATATGGGCGGTAATTTTTATGGTTCGGTCAATGCTTATTGGGGGCCTCTCCTATCCTGGCTATTAATGCCTTTCCTGTATTTTAACCAATCACCCACATCTGCCTTATATTCCACTAAATTACTTTCTTTAATAGTGGGATTTTTCACGATAATCGGTGTAAGACAGCTCTCCTATCGATTTGAAATGATGGAGATTATCAGATCGGCCATATTATTAACGGTAGTTCCTATTATACTTTATTTTTCTTTAAGTGTTATAACTCCTGATTTACTGATACTATGTATCCTGGTTTACTATTTTGCCATTATATTTAATCCTAATTATTCGAATAAGTTGTCAAATGGATTATTATGCGGTGCACTTGGTGCGGTGGCATATCTTGGTAAAAGTTTTATATTTACCTTCTTCATAGCTCATTTTTTAATAATGAACATATTCCATTATTACAAATACGTGGAAACTAAACAAAGAAAGAATGTATCCCGGAATTTGATTTTAGGGTTTTTAACATTTTTAGTTATAAGTGGAGTTTGGGTAGGTCTAATTAGTGCTAAAGATGGAGAATTCACCTTCGGAACTGCAGGAGAATATAATCATGATCTGGTTGGCCCTCAATCTAATGGGTATCCTCAATTATATCAGGGACTTTCGGCACCGGGGGAAGTTAAAAACCAGAATCAGGCAGTGAAACATTGGAGTCCATTCACGTCATGGAGTAATTTTAATTATCAGTTAAAATTAATATGGGCTAATATTCAACATGTTCTATCAATATTACAATATTATTCGTATTTATCCATTACAATACTCATAGTTTATTTACTACTCTTTATTGGCTTATTAAATAGGATAAATTTATATAAGCAAAAGAATTTGCAGGAAAATCTGTTATATCCCCTCGTAACATTAATAATATATATTGGACTTTACATGCCTATTTTGGTAGAGGAAAGGTATATATGGCCGGTTTATATCCTGCTACTGTTGATGGGAGGGTATCTTATTAATCTTTTCTTTAAAACAGAGTTATTTGGGGAATCGAATTATTTTGGTAAATTAAGGATTGAAAACGTGACAAAAGGAGTAATACTACTGATTTTTGCTTTTTCATTCATTATAATGCCTTTTAATTTTCTTATTTCTAATTTAAACACTGGGAAGGACATATACACCTTGAGCAATACTTTGGAAAGCCAGTATAATGTGCATGGCAACGTAGCAACAAATGATAGGTTAATAGATACTCAATATATATCATTTTATCTTAATACCACATCTTATGGGCAGGCCCAGAAAAATATCGGTGATAATGAGTTACAAACTCAGTTAGCGAAATATAACATTGATTACTATTTTATATGGGGTGATTCAGCACCACATGCACTGTCAGGTTACCGAGAGATAAATTATGGAAAAACAAATGATTTGAGAATATTTACGAAAGATTAAACCTTAGGAGTTTTATTCACCTTTAAATTTCTCACTAAGCGCTATAAAAGTTCTAATATTAATATTAGCCTGGCAATTGTAACCATAGGAATC
>PMNN01000101.1:0-191 GCA_003161815.1 Methanobacterium sp.
ACAAAAAGTTTGAAAATGAAAGACAGAGCTTGAAATGCTTATAAAGAATGGAAAAAAAGTTTAATAAAAATTTTGTAAATAATTTTTTTTATAATTCTATTTTTTGTAAAAATAATAGACACTTAAATATTTTTCAAATAATATTAAGATATCACGTTAACTGGGATTTTTGCTGCTTTCACTACTTTTTC
>PMNN01000101.1:292-5595 GCA_003161815.1 Methanobacterium sp.
TCAATCACGTATAAAACAATTATATCAGCGCCTGTAAAATCTGCAGTAGATATGGCATATTCTCCTGCTTTTTCTGCCTGTTCAGAACCGTCTGTTGGTAATAATATTTTCTGGTACATAATTTTTATCTCCAATAATATATTTTAACTTTATTTTATTTAAAATTTATAACTGATATTCGGTTAATACTAATTTAAAATATAAAAAAAATAAAAAATGCAGAATTATATAATTAGATTCTGCAATGTTGCTTTTTCCGCTTATGTTTTATGATATGAATGGTAGGGCTATTGTTTGGATTACGATTATGGTCACGATGATTCCTATTATGACCAGTGGCAGTCCGGCTTTGAATATCTCTGGAATGTTGACGTATTTGGTTCCGTAAGCCATGGCTACTGTTGGATCTGCCATTGGCAGCATGAAAGATAATGAACATGCTATAGCTACGGGTATTGCGTAAATTCCGATTGGTTGATGTTGCGCTGCTGCTAAAGTCACTGCTATCGGCACCAGTATAGCTGCCAATGCAATGTTAGACATGACCTGAGTTATGGTGACTGCTATGATCATCAACACTATCATGATGAGCAATGTGGATGCGTGTGGTCCTAAAAATCCTACGATGAGGCTTATCAGCCAGGCTGCGGCTCCGCTGTTGAGTAATGCTGCTCCTAGTGAGAGTGCTCCTCCGAAGAATATTATGAGACCCCAGTCTACACCTTCCTGTGCTTCCTTCCAGTCAATCACTCTGAATGCGAATATTAACACTGCACCGATTAACGCCACTGAGAAACTGTCCAGTCCTGTTTGGCCGGTGGTGACCCATAATCCGATGGTGAACAAAAGTATGACTATGGTTAGTTTTTCGTTCCTGCTCATTGGTCCTAAGGATGCTTTTTTAGCGGCGATGGTTTCAATTCCACCAACTACTCCTTTGATCTCGGATTTGTAAACAAATCCCAGCCATTTCCAGATGATGGTCATTAGTATGAATGCCAGTGGGAATCCGAATATCATCCAGTTTACAAAGGGAAGGTGGGTGTAAGCTGCCGCCATCAGGTTGGGTGCGGTTCCTATTTCTGTTCCGAATCCTCCTGCAAGAGAGCCATATGAACCACCTAGTGCCATGGATTTGGCGAAGTTACTTTCACCCTTTTCAGGATCGTGGACGCCCATTAATGGTATGATTTCTTTGATAATGGGAAGCAGCATAGCATAGGCCACCACGTTCTCGATGAAAGCTGAAAGAAGTCCAGTTGACCAAACAACCACAAAAATCGCTCTATCTGGAGTGGTACCAAACCGATTGAGCATGTTGTAGGTTAGACGTGCTGCGAGTCCGCTTCTGCGGATTGCTTCTGCAATTATGAAACCTCCTATCATCAAGAAGATGATTGGGTTGGCAAAACCAATAACTGCACTGGTAAAACTGGTTATACCAATTATGGGTTGAATGAAGAGCAGTAACAGTGATGTAACTGCTAGATGCAGTGCTTCAGTAACCCACATAACTANNGAAGATTAATATTGCTAGTGGTATACCTAATTTCTGAAGATTGATTTCCGTTTTTAAACCTCCTTGATTTTAACAGTTACACTTAATGATGTAGTACACTATAAACGTATTTCATAATGATTAATCATTTAATTTATTTATTTCCAAATTTATGAATATCCCTTTAATTATCCTTAATTTAAAAGATATTTATCATTAATTACTAAAAATCTAATTTAACATAAAATTCTATTCTTTATACGATTATAATAGATAAAATAAAATTATAAAATTTTACAAAAAAGTAAATTTGATAACTAAAAAAAATTTTAACCCTTTAATCTAATATAAAATTCATATTTACCCAAAAAAATAGATCCTGCAAGCGTAAATATTTAAAATATATTTAATACCTTAATTCAAAGATAAATTATGGCAAACTTTATTATTATAGGGCCTTTAGCCAGAGATAAAATCATTAAAAATGATACCATCTACCAATCTATTGGGGGGGCTGTTTATTATCAAACAGCAGTCTTTTCCAGATTAGGAATAAATAATACGGTAATAATGACCCTGGCAGAAAAGGATTATTATTTAATAAATGATTTGCCCGGTGATACAACTATCATTCCTATTTACGCTGAAGAAACAATGGAATTTGAAAACATATATCCTGACGATAATCCTAATCACCGGATTCAGCGAGCATTTATACCAAATAATCCTATAAATCCTGATAAAATTCCTAAAATTAATTTCAGTGATTTCGATGCTATACTACTTTCTCCACTTTCCCCTTCAGATATACCATTAAATACATTGAAATATCTTAGCCGATTTAAAACACCAATCTATTTAGGTGCTCAAGGATATATGAGGCACATCGAAAATGGAAAAGTCGTTTTAAAGCCATGGGATAACTATAGGAAATTCCTGAAATACGTTAAATTACTATTTTTGGATGAAATGGAAGCCAGAGTTATACTGGGAATGTTTAAGGGGAATTGTGATGAAATAGCCCGAAGATTATCCTCTTTTGGACCTGAAGAAGTGATTATAACACGGGGCGATCAGGGAGCCTTAATATATCCCAAGAGTGTAAGAGTCACTGAACCCTATGATATACCCGCTTTTCCCCCCAAACAAATAACGGATCCCACAGGATTGGGTGACACATTTATGGCAGCATATGCTGCCGAAAAAGTAGAATCAGATAATCCGGAAGTTTGCGGTATATTCGCATCCCTTGTCTCCTCACTAAAAATGGAGCATAAAGGAGCTTTTCAGGGTGATGGAATATTAATTGAGGAGGAAGTAAAAAACTATTTTCAAAAAAGAATATAAAAACTTCTTAATTAATATTTAATGCAGTAACAAAAAATAGTGAAAAAAAAAATTGAATTCCTCTAAAAATAAACGTATAAAATTTTTTTTTTAACCTATAATAGATGGTAAAATAATGAATGGTAGTAATGCGGCGCCAAAAAATGCAGCAACTCCCATAACTGTGTTAGAATATTTATTATCCATTACTCCGCTGACCATTAGTATAATACCCGCAAACGCCATAAGGGGTGGTATTATATAAGTGAAAACCAATACTAATCCTGGATCTGCCATTTAATTCACCTCAAAAAACTACTTATGAATAATTTTTAAAAAAAATAATTTAATTAAAACTACATAATTCTTTTAAGATTATATTATTTCATTAATCTTTTATATACTTTCTATTATGGAAACAAAAAGATTAGTTATATTATTAATCTATTTTCTAATACCAGCACGAACAATGCAGGTTCACAACAACAAAATCAAGTTATAATGAGGCATAAATGCCAATAAATCCTGTTCAAGTGGATTCTTAAGATAATAATCCTTCATGGTTGCAGTTAGGTATTATTGTATTTTTTCTTATTTAACTGAGAAATCCTTATTGTGTTCAATAAGAAAACTATTTTTGATTAAAATTAACAAGGATAAAATAGTACTTTTTAGTGGGGGCGATTTTGGGTGGTTTCGAATGATGAGTTAAGGAGGGAATTAGCTGATAAACGGTTAGGAAAGACTCAAATTAAAAAAAGCTTAACAGAAGATAGAACTCCTTCAATTGAAGAGATTAAGGAGAAATTAAGACAAAAACGGAAAATTCAAAGTGAAAATAGAGGATATTTAT
This sequence comes from Methanobacterium sp., assembly GCA_003161815.1. Taxonomy (GTDB): domain Archaea; phylum Methanobacteriota; class Methanobacteria; order Methanobacteriales; family Methanobacteriaceae; genus Methanobacterium_A. Next base: position 3,970 of record PMNN01000101.1, read on the forward strand.
TTTGTAAAAACTGTAAAGGATGTTATGAACTTCAACCTGGTGAATCTGCTGAGGATTTCGATAACTGTAAATGTGGAGGGGAATTGAAACATTTAAAAACTCTTGACATAATAAAAGATGTCTTAAAAACGAAATAAAAGGAATATAAAATTAAAGGAAATGCATGGATTTATCCATTATTTTATTTCGTCAATAAAAACCAGAAATGATAATCATTATTATAAATTATTAACCAACTAATTACAGGCCCATTTTTTATTCTCAATTCACTATTGCTAGGTAAAATAAAATTAATTCTTATTATCAAAAATTGTTCTGCGTAGTTCTTTTTCAGATTCAGCAATCAAATCAATCTTATCTACCGATATACTTTTTTCTTTAAGGTATTCTGCAATTTCAACTGGTGTTACCCTATCCTCTAAATCAATTAACAATGCATCAGATTCAAAGGAGATTCTCATGGGATGAAATTCACAAAGTGCTTGATAAGTTTCCTCTAGTGAATTAGTTTTTACTCTGAAAGTACGTGTTTTACCTGCAATTCGAGCTATATCAATATTCATTCTTTGAAGAACAATTAAAACATGTTTCTTCAGGGTTTCATCAAGAACATGGACGTCAATATTATCTTTATCTTGATTTATACGCACTGCTTGGGCGATCTGGGCGAGATCGCGTGCATGGGCGAATGTGGGTTCAAGACCCTCCCCTCCATTACGGGGAGAATCATAAACTTTCATGAATCTTTCCAACACATCGTCATCATAATTTTCTTCAAGATAATCCAGATTTCTCTTAAACACTTCTAGAACATCTTTTAAATCAGGATTTCGAAGGAAAATATGTAGAGGTGCTCTTCTAAGATGTGCCTCATCCATTATGCTTATATCTAGGTTAGTTGAGAAGGCAGGTATGAAATGACTGTGTACAACCACCGGCATTCCTCTAACGTAGATCATATCCTTCTTATTTTCCATGGGCACGATAAGCCTGTTTAAAATTATCTCATGATCATCACGCTGCCGTCCTAAATCATCCACTAGGAGGACTCCACCAGTAGCCTTTATAATAGGGGAACTTTCATATAAGCCTTTATTTTCATCGTATCTGGTTTCTAATTTGTTTAAGGTAAGTTCAGAACCAGTAAGAACAAATGGGGCGTGTATTTTAACNNTAAATGAATATTCCTTTTCCAATGGTGCATGCTTCAATCAAACACTGTTTAGCGTACTCCACACCCACCACTTCGTGGAAGGTGCCATCCACTATTTTGGAAGGTATTTTGATGGGGTAACGGTTTTTAATCTGTGATTCCATGATTTCAAAGTACTGTTCATAGGAGACTGGTGCAATGCCAATGTATGGATTTTCTTCGGAGATTGCATGGATTTTTTCACGACCCTTCTTAGTTATGGTGTATTGAATACTTGAAAATAAAAATCCACCACTTACCGGGGCGCAGTAACCATTCTTTTCTAATTCACTTAGAATTACTTCCATGATATCCCAGTGTATTCCGGTAACTTCATTTATAATGCTGCTTTTGACCGTACCATAATTTGCTATAATCTTCAAGATTAAGTCTTTTACAAATGTTTTTGAGAGTTGAAGTTCATCCAGAGTTCG
>PMNN01000101.1:5705-5931 GCA_003161815.1 Methanobacterium sp.
AATTTGTTACCAATCATAATAGATTTTTGGGCTTGACATCCCATACGATCTAAGGCTAATTGGAATATCCTCTCATCAGGCTTAGCTACTCCCGCCTCCTCAGAGGTTACCACTTCATCAAAGAAATGATGTAAACCGAGTCTTATAAGTTTTTCCCATTGTTTTATAGTTATCCCATCTGAGATAACTCCCAGTTGATATCCTTTACTTTTCAAATAGATTAAAG
>PMNN01000040.1 GCA_003161815.1 Methanobacterium sp.
GGATCTTTCCATCAAACGTTTTAGATCTTGGTGTATTGAGTCTAATTTGGCGTCAATGTCCACCATTTTTTCACTGTAGGTTTCTTCTACCTTCTCCATATAATAATTTATTCTTTTTATTAATATTAAAGGTTTCTATTAAGACCATGAAGGTCATTTTAGTAATTAAAATGTATTAAGTATATTTTACTAACCATCAAGTATATTATAATCTCTCGTCAATTATTATTTAGAATAAAAAAAACTGGCGGGTGATGGTGATGGTATTGAATACAGACATGATGGATGCTATTGAAAAAAGTAATATAGTATTTTTAGCGACTGCAAACAATGAATATTATCCTAATGTAGTTCCAATTGGGCTTGCAAGGCCTTTAGATAATGAAACTGTGTTATTGGTTGCTAATTTCATGAATAAAACTTATGAAAATCTCAAAGAGAATCCTAAAGCAGCAATAGTTGTTGCAGACGTAACAAAGTGTCCATATCAATTCAAAGGTAAAGTAGAGATACATGAATCTGGTAAATACTTCGATGATGCTGTAGAGTGGGCAAAAAGCGTAATGGCTCAGTTAAATCCAAAAGGTGCAGTTTTACTCAAAGTAGATGAAATTTACTCTGTACAACCCGGTCCAGATGCTGGCAAAAGAATAGAATGAAAATTAAGCTTACAATCAAAGAATAAGAGGTGAATTCAGATGATGATAAAATTCGATTTACAACATTTCTGTTGTGGCCCTAAAGGCTGCGAAATTGAAATAGAATATGGAAAAATGATCGATGCAGAAGAATAAATAGGCTTGCCATTTCCATTCTACTTATTTCTGAATTAATGATTTTTTAAAATATAAATGGAGGAGAAATAATGAGCGTAAAAGAAGAAATACATGCACAAATAGTAGGAGCACTCGCAGGAGTCAACTTTCCAATAGAAACACCCGAAGCACTTCTAGGAGCATTTCCAGATGGTGCGGAAACTACATGTAAATCTGGTGATGTGGAATTAAAAGCAGGGGATGCAGGTAAAGTATTGACTGCAGACGATTTCCCCTTTAAATCTGCCAAAGAAGTGGCAGATGTTATTGTGNNGGAAAAGAATTATTAGCAGAACTTGATATCTCAGCATTTGAAGCCACGATCATGAAAAACAACGAAATAGTAAGGGAAAGTGAAGTGCTCACTAATCAGGACAAAATAAAAATTTTAAATATGATTCATAGTGGCTAAAACATCTTAATTATTGAAATTCAACATACGACTTTCATTAAAATTAGAAGTTCAAAATCTACTCACCAAAAATAAGAGTCTCATGATATACCTGGGTAAATCATTAAATGCAACATAATGTGGATATTATCCAAATAGAATCATATAACATCAGCATATCCGAGTGATAAAATATCACTTTCTCTTCTCCTTTTGATAGATTGTCAAGCACAGATTCCATAACTGATTTACTAAATAATTTAATATTGAGAAGTTATCTAAAAAACTGGAATAATATTATGAATTATTAGATGAATTATTTTATAATACTCCATGAAATACGACATATTTAAATAAGATGCGGTATTTATTATACTCAGGTGATAAATATGGGTGAATTACCATTAGCTCCATTAGGAAGAATAATAAAAAGTGCAGGTGGACAAAGAGTTAGTCCGGAAGCAGAAAAAGTTCTAGCAAAAATTTTGGAAGATATGGCTGAAGAAATTGCTGAAGAAGCAGTTCAATGCGCAAAACACGCGGGCAGAGTAACAATTCAAGCATCCGACATTGAAATGAGCTGTAAATAACTTAAAATACTATATTTTTTTTATCTCTATTTCTATTTTTTTTAAAACTTGAAATTGTTCTTCCAATACATCTCTTTTAACGAAAATTTATAAAACATTGAAGAAATTGTATTTTTTATAATTTTCTAATTCGTTATAAGTTTAGCTTTACTTTTATAATTTTGTGAGGGTATTAATCCTAATTTAATACTAGTTCCACATCAATATATTGTGCTAATTTTATTATTAATTACTGTAAATCAAATTTAGCATTCAACACCCAATAACTTTACAGCCCCGCATTTAAGGCGTCTCAATTTCCTTTAACTCATTTAAATATTAATTTTCAAAAAAATGTGGTTTCATCGTACATTTTATTTTTTCTAATTCTTTTTAACTATTAAAACATCTCTCATTCTGGATCTAGTAACACCCAGATTGATTTAAGACCTGCTAATTAAAGTTTGTATAATGTACAGGTGAAGAAGTTTTTTTTAGGAGTTACATTCTTGAATTTGGTGTAATATTGGTGTAATTTGCATATAATTTTGAAATATTTACTTAAATATAAATTTTTATAAAAATGGGTAAGGATAGAACTTTATTGATAAAAAAAAATGGTTCAAAAAAATTCCTTAATTTAAAAAAAACAAAAATAATAGGAGGATTTTAATCGTGAGTTTCACAGGATTAATCATTAAAAATCCATTCAGAAACAGAACTAGGGCCGCTTTAGCAATAGTAGGGATTGCTATTGGTATAGCAACCATCGTGGTTTTAGGTATGGTTACTGGTGGACTTCAATCAGCTACAACCAGCACCCTTAAAGCAGGAGCAGCTGAAATTACCGTAACTCCAATTGGCTCTAGCGGCTTTGAATCAGGAGGTGGCACCCTTAATGAAAGCCTTGCAAACGATCTTCTAAATGTTAGCGGAGTCGCAAATACCGCAGGAATTTTAAGTGCATCTGCTAATGTTACCGGCGCTTCTACAAATTCTACAAGTGGTTCAGGTTTCGGTGGAGGGAGATTTACTGTTAATGGTATTGACAGTAGCAAATTAAGTTTAGAAGGGATAGGCAGTGTAAATGGAACAGTTTACACTAATGGAAGCTCAAATCAGTTAATATTGGGAACAACAGCAGCTAAAAGTCTTAACAAAACCGTTGGAAGCAATATCAACCTTTTCGGCACAAACTTCACGGTTACAGGAATATATCAAACTGGTAACTTCATGACAGATGGAGGAGCTTTCATGTCTCTCAATACCCTGCAAAACTTAACCAGCAACGATGGCAAAGTAAGTGACATCGCGGTTAAGGTTGCTGACAATGCTAATGTAACCACTGTAAGCCAAGCAATACAAAACAACTACCCTAACCAATTAACCACAACAACAGCAGCCGATCAAGCTAGTAGAACTAATCAAAGCTTAGGGTTCATTAATGAGGCTTCCACTGCAATATCCCTCCTAGCCATAGTAATAGGTGGAATAGGCATTATAAATGTTATGATAATGTCCGTATTTGAAAGGACACGTGAAATAGGTGTTCTAAAAGCTGTGGGATGGAAAAGCAGACGAATATTAACAATGATACTCGGTGAATCAATTATATTAACTCTGACAGCCGCTGTAGTAGGTATCATCATGGGTGTAGTAGGTGTTGAAGTTCTATTGGCAGTTACAGGAGCAGGTTTCAAACCAGAACTAACATTGAATATATTATTAAGAGCCCTAGGAATAGCCTTCTTAGTCGGCATAATCGGTGGTTTATACCCCGCGTATCGAGCATCCAGACTAGCACCAACCGAGGCGTTGCGCTATGAGTAATGAAAATAACATAATCGAAATTCAAAGTCTTAAGAAGAGTTATGATAAAGGAAAAATAAAAGCCTTAAACGGCATGGATCTGGAAATTAAGAAGGGAGAATTCGTATCCATAATGGGACCATCCGGTTCAGGTAAATCCACACTCCTAAACATGATCGGAGCACTGGATCGGGCAGATGAAGGTACTATTAAGGTGGCTAATATTGATCTCGTGAAAACTAAGGATTTAAGCAAATTCAGGTCCCAGGAAATAGGGTTTGTATTCCAAATGCACAACTTAATACCCAACCTTGGTGTAGTGGAGAACGTGGAAATACCCATGTATGAAACTAATTTATCCAGTAAGGAGATGCGAGAGAGAGCATTGGAGCTTTTAGAGTTAATGAATTTC
>PMNN01000084.1 GCA_003161815.1 Methanobacterium sp.
AAACTTTATCGTGGAGGGAAAGGTAGAAAAACTGACCCCATTATGATTATTACCGCCATCTGTATGTACGTTATGCGGCAAGATAATCCTAGAAGAGGAGACATAAGATATTCCGATGATTTTATTAGGAAGGTTGGAGTCACTAAAGAAATTTACAGTCATATCAATGAAAAATTGGATTCTTATCTACAAACATAAAATTTGATGAGTCGCTTTATATTGTGATATCAAAATTATTGACATTTATTTTTACTAATTTACTTTATTATTTAATCTAATACGTCGCGATTCTAATTCTTGGAACACCAGAACACTATTTATATGAGTTAGTGTCCTTTATAATCGACAATTATTTTCCTTAACTCACTTTTAGTAAACATTTTTTTGGAAATTGCCGCCAAAAAGTTACATATNNGGATTGAATTACCCTAAATGGAAATGGAATCACAATCCACGCCCCTTATGAATGTATTAAGGTTATTGATGAAAACCAAATCGAGATGATTAATATGAAAATACGCTGCCCTTGGGCCCGCGACGACCCTTTGATCATAGAATATCACGATCAAGAATGGGGTGTTCCCATTCATGATGATCGGCTTCTTTTCGAGTTCCTGATATTAGAAAGTGCGCAGGCGGGTTTAAGATGGACTCTTATCCTCCAGAAACGAGAGAACTACCTTAACTCTTTTGATAATTTCGAGGTGAAGAAGGTTGCTGCTTATGGTGAGCAAAAAATCGCAGAACTACTTAATAATCCGGGTATAGTGCGCAATAAACTGAAAATTCGGGCTGCGGTGGCTAATGCACTGGCTGTTTTAGAAATTCAAAAAGAATTCGGGAGTTTCAACGAATATATATGGAAATTCGTCGGTTGCAAGACTATTAAAAACAGTTGGAAAACAATAGAAGATGTGCCTTCTTCAACCAATGAATCTAAAAATATGAGTAAAGATCTCAAAAAAAGAGGATTCAAGTTTATGGGGCCCACTATATGTTACGGGTTCATGCAAGCGGTAGGAATGGTCAACGATCATGTTGTAGATTGTTTCCGGCATCGGGAGCTGGAAGAATAAATAATGAAAATTAAACGAGCTTTTTATGAGCGAGACACTTTAACTGTTGCACAGGATCTTTTAGGCTGTATTTTAGTCCATGAATCATCAAATAGCATCTTAAGTGGTAGAATTGTAGAGACTGAAGCCTATATGGGCACTAAGGATAAGGCTGCTCATTCTTAAAGTGGTAGGCATACGCCTAGCATGGAACCAATATAAAAAGGGTGGATTTGCTTACATCTACCAGTTGCACGGCTATAACTACTGCTTCGACGTAGTAACTGAGAAGGAAGAAGTACCCCGAGCAGTGCTTGTAAGAGCTTTAGAACCTATTAAAGGCTTGCAATTAATGGCCCAGCGGCGGGGCATAGATTTATCTTTAGGTAAGCTTAAGAACCTGACAAATGGGCCCTCAAAACTCTGCCAAGCCCTGGGTATCGATAAATCAATCAACGGGATTGATCTCTGTGGAGATGAATTATTTATATCCAAAAGAAAGTTTTGAAAGAGCAAATTATTGCCACGCCCCGGATAAATATTGATTATGCTGAGGAGGACAAAGATAAGTCTTGGAGGTTTTTGATTAATGGGAATGGATTTGTTAGTCGAAATTACAATTCCTGGAATCTTAGTTAACTTTTTTCTATGGTGCAATAGAATTTTTAAAATGAAAATTTAATCTAAAAAAAATGAAATAAAATGTTTCCAGTATAACCATGGGTTAGAGACTAATTACTATCATCAAAGTTTTTTCTTGAGGAAAAGTTAAAGAGAGGAGAATCTCTGAAAAAAGTTAAAGATTATTTAAGATTAAAATTTTTAATTAAGATTGTCGGATTTATCTCGTGATTTGAATCTTTTATACCTTTGCTAAATTATAATAACGATATAACATTAAATATTAAGATGTAAAATATTTATTAGTTATCGAAGTAAGAAGGTTATTAATTTGACTGATTTAACACAACTGCTCATCCAGATTATNNATTATCCCCCTTTCCTGGGCAGCTGCTGTCAGTCCCACAGCTTTATCCCTTTTTCTAGTTATGATGTCCTTAACGGATAATCCCAAGTTAGCAGGTCTCTCATTCTACTTTGGGGCAATTGTAGTTCTTCTGGTAACAGTCTTTATCGGTATATTGCTGGGAAATAGTTTGTCATCAACTGGTCACTCAGACCCGGCCACCATCGCTTCCATCGACCTTTTCCTTGGGGCAATTCTAGTTCTCCTAGGTATTCGAAACCTATTCAGTAAAGGGGGTGAAAGCAGCGGCGGAACACTATTCAAGTACCTGAACGTGGATAAAAACGCTACTAACTTATTAAAATTTAGTCGTTTCTTCACAGTCGGCCTTTTAACCTTTCTAATTAATTTCAGCACGGCTATTTTCGTTTTGGCTGCCTCTCGTCAGATTGGGCTGGCCAAAGCCGGATTATTTCCAGATATATTCTCCATCCTAGTATTAACCTTAATCACCCTAGTGGTGATAGAAGTACCTCTCCTCTTCTTCTTTATCTTACCCAAAACCGCTGAAAAAGCCATGAAACCTATGAATAAATGGATAAGCAAGAACGGAAGCTATCTTATCGCTGGATTCCTCCTGGCCATCGGTATCCTAGTTATGTATAACGGTGCTGTTAGACTGGGACTGTTTTAAATCACTTAGATTTTTACAACTTGTTTCGAGAAAAATATTCAAAATTTTCAGTTTTAATTGGAAAATGCTAATAATTATTTATCTAAACGAGAAAATTAGATAAAATCTTAAAAATTTTTGTTAACCACAATTTCAAATATATATGACAAAGTATTATTCTGACACCATAATGCGCAATGCCTCGATGTGAACTATAAAGGAACTGATTAAGAGTGAAAAATGATTTCAAGATACTTTCTAATAATTTTAAAGGCCCTATGAATCTTTATTTAACAATCGACAGTGGACAAACATCACAACCTGCGTGGTTAGAGAAAGTTGGATACTTTCAAGAACTTATTATGGTGGAAGGTAAACCCTGCCTAGTCAAGATCAGGTCTCAGGATTTGAAGGGTCCTCTGGAGGTTGTAGCTGAATCACCTGAAGAATTTGAAATTGAACCCGTGAAAAATCAGATAAAGGGAATATTCGGATTAAATGATGATTTAGATAAATTCTATGAATTTCTAATAAGCGATCCTAGGTTAGAACCCACCATCGAATTCTGCAGTGGATTAAGGCTTTTCAAAGCCCATAACCCTTTTGAATGTTTAATAGCATCTATTTCTTCAGCTAACAATTCCATCATCCGCTGGAACCGCTCCATACGACTCATAAAAGAAAAATGGGGTGATTGCTATCAGTTCTCCTCTGGAAAGTTCTACACCTTCCCCCGTCCAGAGAAAATTCTCGAAGTACCGGAGCATGAAGTTGAAGAGTTAGAACTATGCGGTGGAGAAAAAAACCTAGAAGAATGTGTTAACAACCTCAAATCTTGCGGTGTAGGATACCGAGGTAAATATATCAACCAAGCCGCCCGTATGCTCACGGAAGATATTGATCTTTATGATATAGTAAAAATGAGCTATGAGGAAGCTTTTCAAACTATGCTCAAAATTCCGGGGGTAGGTCCTAAAGTAGCCGACTGCATTCTTTTATATGGATTTGGTATGGAAGAGGCTTTCCCCGTTGATATATGGATTAAAAGAATAATTTGTGAATTATATTTTAATGGAAAAAATATATCAGTCCCTAAAATAAGGTTTTTTGGTATGGAACAGTTTGGTGAATATGCAGGGTATGTACAACTTTATTTATTTCATTATGCTCGTAAATCCGGGCTTTTGGATAAATTACGACTGAAAAATAAAATTAAATCCAAAACATAATCTATAACCTTTTCACTAAGACTGAAATTTAATAAATTTATAATATTAAAAAAAAAGAATATAAGCATTCTATTAAATAAAGACTTTATTCTCACTTATAAACGCCTTAAATGATAGACAATATTTTTTTTTAACGATTAAAAATCTTATTGGGCAAATAATAATAATATATGAGTATCCACACAAAGAAAAAAATCACAAGAAGGAGTCCATATCGTCTTTCATTCTTATAAATGAGATATATACCGAAAAATAGTGTAGGAAAAATTCCTAAAAATGCTGCCAAATATCCCTGGGCTAAGAAATATAATCCAATGAGATAAGTCAGAATGCTTAAAACATAACTAACGATAATCAATCTAGTATTGTTTGATTTTTCTACAGGTTTCATTATATCAGTATATTATAGTTTATATCTCCTATAAAAACTATTGTCAACTACCATAAACACCTAAATTTTATCTTTAGCAGACTTGGCCTATCATTAATTTATTATTACCCCTAATCTATCTTATTCCCTAAAATATCTAAATCCAATAAATTATTGCTTAATATCTAATAAATTAAATATAATAATCTTGATACATTTTTCTAANNTTCTAAAAAAACATCCCATCATATTGAATTTTTTTTTCCACTGAAGATTTAATTACTATAAATGTAATATAAAATTAGTAAAAAGTTCTCAAGAGGAGTATATTTGAACCATCGAGATAACTTCAATAAAACAATAAATACTTCAGAAAGCAATGAATCACAGCTTAAATCCATCAATTCAAACAACCCGGAAGATAATCCTAAACTTGACTATTTAAAAAAGATTCTGACTAATGAAAAATTACCATCCCTTAAAGAAATCTCTGATATGATTATGAAAATAGCTAAACAGGCCACCAATAGCCAACACTGCTATGTAGCTTACGTGGATCCGAAAAACGGAGACAGTGTAGGTGTTTCATTTTCTCATATGACCGAAGAATGCAACGCATATGCAGAATTAGGTGAAGCTAGGTTCCCCATAAGAAAGGATGGAACCTATGGTGGACTTTTAGGTTATTCATTAGATACCGGCAAATCATTCTATGTCCGCGACCCAGTATCACACCCCGCAGCACATGGCATGCCCCCAGGCCATGAACAAGTTGATCAATTTCTATCAGTTCCAGCTATCCATGAAGGAGATATTTTAGGTCAAATAGTGCTTGGAAATCCTGAAGAAGACTACACTACCCATCACCTAGAAATAGCTGATGAAATAGCCGACGTGTATGCAGTAGCTTTAAAAAAATTGTTGTATTAACTCTGAATTAATTTTCATAATTTTAAATTCAAATATTGAATTCAAAAATAGTAAAAAAAAATTAATTTTAT
>PMNN01000055.1 GCA_003161815.1 Methanobacterium sp.
CGTGCTCATGAGGAGTTTGAAGGAGTTAGGACGGGTTTATTTGCTATTATATCTGATATAGAATTTAGGTTTCTTCTAGATAAGAATGTTAATTCGGTTTTTATTCCTCAAGAGATTATCTTCAATCCATACACTCGTGCTGAGATTAGGGATATATTAGTTGAAAGAGTTAAACTCGGTTTTTATTCTGATGTGTTATCAGATGAACTTATAGATCTTATTACAGATAAAACTGTGTCGATTGGTGATTTAAGAGTGGGTATAGATCTTTTAAGATTAGTGGGGAATATTGCTGAAGCTGATGCATCAAAAATTATTGAGGAGAAGCATCTTGAGGTTGCAATTCAGAATACTAATTCGATTAGTCTTAAGAATACTATTAGTAATCTATCTGAAACTGAGAGAATCTTATTTAACATTATATTCGAAGCTGATGATGAGAATAGGATTGCAGGAAGCATATATAAGCGTTTAAATAGGATTGAACCGTTAAGTTATGCTTCATTTGATAGATTATTGAATAAATTAGAGTTTTTAAGATTGGTGGACGTTAAATTTACGGGTGAGGGTATGAAGGGTAATTCTAGGATTATTATTTTAAGGTTTGATGTTTCGGAGATAGAAAAATGTATCACTCATCCTTAAAAAAAAATTTTCAGGATAATTGGGAATTTAAAAAAAATTATTACTTTTGAAGTGAAAAATCAAAATAAAAAAATTTATAAAATCGGGTATTATAAACCCTATAAACATTAAAATAAGGTCTAATAACTCTTTTTAAGATCCCTTAAGTGTCCCTTACAGGCACCTTAGCAAATTTTTTTAGATGAATATAATCCTAATAAAAGTATTACTTTTATAGGTATTCAAACGAAGTAATTCACAATAGTTAATTTTACACGATGCATTGGATTAAAAAAAAGCATTTAGATCAACCTAAGAAATGTAGAATAAAAAAAATGAGTGAATATAGGTTTAAGAATACAAAATACTTGCAGCTTACCCAAAAAAATATTAATATTCTATCAAAAATCTAAAAAAAGTATTCCATAAGAGTCTATGTGTCCCTAAGTTAAGGGATAATTCGAATTAGGGCCTGATGCTACAACATATGCACTGGTAATTAAAATTATGATGATCATCATTATGAAAATGCATAATGTTAGATTAATGGTTCTCAAATTTAATTGCTCCATATATCCTACTTTCTTCCTTAGATCTGGAATTGAAGATTTATTATAGATTTTTATCATTTAATCCCTCCTACTATTAACACTACTTTTAGAGTTATTTAAAAGAAAAGAGAGAGAGCGTTTGAGAAGTAATCTGGGTCAAATAAATTCTAAAAAAACAAGTTTAAAAGCTAAAAAAATCCTTTTTACAAAAAATTTTATATTTTTGAACTCACATAATAAATAACAGGAATATTAATAAATTTTTTCTAATTTATCATGATCATGGGGGGTCGAAAAATGCCTGAAAGCAGTGAAATCGAGCTGAGAGTTGCTGAAGCATTACAACAGGATGTTGGTAAAGGTATTATAAGGATAGATAACGAGTTGCTTAGTAAAATAGGAGTCGAGCCAGGCAACGTTGTAGATATAATTGGTAAGAGAACTACTGGAGCTATAGTTGGAAAATCTTATCCTGCAGATGTAGGGCTTGAAATAGTTAGAATGGATGGTTTAACTCGTTCTAATGCTGGTACATCAATAGGAGAAATGATAACCATAAGAAAAGCAGAAGTTAGAATGGCTCAGAAAGTAGTTTTAGCACCTGCTACTAAAGGCATACGAATCATGGCTTCAGGAGATATTATAAAAAGGAATATAATCGGAAGAGCAGTTGCCCGTGGAGATGTAATGGCTTTAATATCTCCAAGAAGAACCAGGGAAACGTTAAGAGAATTCCCCGGATCTGAGGATATTTTCAGAGAATTTTTTGAGATGGGCACTCCATTTTCTTTAGGAGAAATCAAATTCACAGTGGTTTCAACCAATCCTGCAGGTATTGTAAGGATTAATGATACTACTCAAGTTGAAGTACGGCCAGAAGCAGTAGAGGTTGTGGAGAAAAAAATCCCAGATGTGACTTATGATGATGTTCGCGGACTCCGCAAGGAAATATCCAAAGTCAGAGAAATTATAGAGCTTCCACTACGTCATCCGGAGATATTCGATAGATTAGGAATAGATCCACCTCGAGGTGTACTCTTGCACGGAGCACCGGGTACTGGTAAAACTTTGCTAGCTAAGGCAGTTGCTAACGAGAGTGGATCTAATTTCGTCCCAATAAATGGCCCGGAAGTAATGAGTAAATATGTGGGCGAAGCTGAAAAGAAGATAAGAGAAATATTCAAAGAAGCAGAAGAAAACGCACCTACAATCGTATTCATTGATGAAATAGATGCCATAGCTCCTAAAAGAGAAGAGGTTACCGGTGAAGTGGAGCGAAGAGTAGTTGCACAAATACTTGCCTTGATGGATGGTTTAAAGGAAAGAGGAAAAGTTATAGTAATTGGAGCTACTAATCGACCTAATGCTTTGGATCCAGCTCTCAGAAGACCAGGGAGGTTTGACCGTGAAATTGAACTGCGAGTGCCGGATCGTGATGGTAGAAGTGAAATTCTAGAGATCCACACTAGGGGAATGCCTTTGGCCGATGATGTTGTATTGAGTGAATTAGCTGACATTACTCATGGTTTTGTAGGGGCAGATTTGGCTGCGTTATGTCGAGAGGCAGCTATGAATGCTTTAAGAAAAATATTACCGGATATAGATTTAGAGCAACAGACAATACCCCAGGAAGTTCTTCAAAACCTCTTTGTAACTAAGGATGATTTTATGGAGGCTTTGAAATCCATCAGTCCTTCTGCTTTGCGGGAAGTTTTCATAGAAGTTCCTAATATTCATTGGGAGGATATAGGTGGATTGGAAGAACTTAAAGAAACTTTAATAGAGGTAGTGGAATGGCCCCTTACTAATATTGATGATTTTAAAAGAATTGGAATTCAGCCATCTAAAGGTATTTTACTCTTCGGAGCACCGGGTACGGGTAAGACAATGCTTTCTAAGGCAGTTGCCACAGAATCGAAAGCTAACTTCATTAGTGTGAAGGGTTCAGAGATACTGAGTAAATGGTTTGGTGAATCTGAAAGAAAAATTGCGGAAATATTTAAGAAAGCTAAACAGGCTTCTCCTTGTATAATATTCTTTGATGAAATTGATGCAATAGCCCCTACTAGGGGCACTGCTGCGGGTGAACCTAGAGTGGTGGAGAGGATGGTTAATACCCTGCTTTCAGAGATGGATGGATTGGAGGAATTAAGGGGCGTGGTGGTTATTGGAGCCACGAACCGGCCGGATTTAATGGATCCGGCTTTGCTTCGTCCGGGAAGATTTGATGAGGTCGTATTGGTACCCCCTCCTGATGAGAAAGCTCGACTGGATATATTGAAGGTTCACGTTAAGAATATGTCTTTGAGTGATGATGTTAAACTTAAGAATTTAGCTAAGAAAACTGAAGGATATTCGGGAGCAGATATTGAGGCTTTATGCAGAAAAGCAGGTATGATAGCTCTTCATGAGGATATAAAGATAAGTAAAGTCTCTGCAAAACATTTTGAAGAAGCTTTAAAGAAAATAAATCCTTCTACTACTCCAAGAACTAAAGAGTATTATGAGGAAGTAGCTAGAAAATTAGGTAGGGGATTAGAGCCTAAAAGAGTGCGAGAAGAATTTCCCAGAGAAGTCGCATAATTTTAGGGGATGGAATATAATTGAAATAATAATGATTTAAAATAAAATATAAAATATTTCTTTTAGGGAGTTAAAGATAATTTGAAATTCGAATTTTTCGATGTAACAGCTGATGTAGGTTTTAAAGCTTACGGAGAAACTTTAGAAGAGGCTTTTCAAAACGCTGCACAGGCATTGTTTGAGGTAATGACTGACACTACTAAAATAAAATCTACAGTTCAAAAGAAGATTAGTATTCAGTCAGAGGATTTATATGCATTACTTTATGATTGGCTTACAGAGTTGATTTTTCTACATGATTCTGAAGGTTTGGTTTTCTCTAAATTCCAGGTGGAAATAATTGAATTGGAGAAGGAATATTTGTTGAAGGCTATTGTATATGGTGAAACTTTTGATTCCACATTACATGAAAGCAGGGAAGATGTTAAAGCAGCCACTTATCATCTTATGGATATAAAAACTGATGATAGATATATAGTGCAGGTTATATTAGATACATAAAAACGAAGTTTATATTATATTTACTTTCTAAAACCAGTGATAAACACGTATAAATCTTTTAGTTTAGAGAAAAATGATTCTGTCTCATTTTCTTCTTCAATTACTGAGAAATCATCATGCATAAAATAATTTTGAGAATCAATTAATTCAACTCCTCTGGTAACTTTTTCATAGTCTCCTTTATCATTAATTTTTCTAGCTTTAACATTGTCATTAAGCATAATATTTAACGTACTCATAATTTTTTTCTTTAGGATTGGATTTTCAATAGGGACGGCAACTTCAACTCTTTTTTCAGTGTTTCTAGTCATTAAATCACCACTAGATAAATATATTGAAGCAGCTTCTCCCGTACCAAAACAATAAATCCTTGAATGTTCCAAGAACCTACCTACAATACTAATGACTTCAATATTTTCAGTCTCACCCGGTAATCCTGGAATTAAACAACAAATACCACGTACTATTAATTTAATTTTTACACCAGCACTAGATGCTTTATTTAACATGTCAATCATTTCTCTATCTGTTAAAGAATTCATCTTCATGATAATACTAGCTGGACGATTATTCTCAGCATTGTCAATTTCCATATTGATTTTTTCGATTAATTTACTTTTAAATCCAAAAGGTGCAACTAATAACCGCTGATAATCATCATTTAAATTAGAAATTGCCATGTTTTTAAAGAATAACACTGCATCTTCTCCAATGGCAGTGTTTGTCGTAATAAAACAATAATCAGTATATAATTTAACAGTTCTTTCATTATAATTACCAGTCCCTATTTGAGTAATATATTGAATATTATTCCTCTCTTTCCGGGTAATTAAACAAACTTTTGAATGTACCTTATACTCTTCAAAACCATATAACACACTACAACCTGCTTCTTCTAATAAGCCAGCATAATGAATATTATTGGCTTCATCAAATCTAGCTCTAAGTTCAATTAAAACAGTTACATCTTTTCCATTTTCAACGGCTTCTAATAAATATTTTATTATAGAGGAAGACCTAGCTAACCTGTAAATAGTGATTTTAACTGATATCACATTTTCATCATTAGCAGCTTCTTTTAATAATCTTATAAAAGGTTCTATAGAATCAAATGGATAATAAAGTAAGAAATCCCTCTTTTTTAACTGAGGAATAATTTTCCCTTCTTTCACCGTTTTTGGATTTTTAGGATAATAGGGGTTAAATGATAATTTATGAAAAATTAATTTATTAATATCTTCAATATGCTTATATAATTCAAATACATAACTCATCTCTAAAGGAGTATTAGAGATTTGNNATTGGTGCTAAACGAGTTCTTTTCTTTAAAATTTTTTTCATATATCCCCTATAATCTTCATCTTCATCAATTTGAGAATCAGATAAGGTAATATCTGCATTTCGAGTCACAGACACTATTGTTTTGAATTCTACTTTATAATTTGAAAAGACTTCATTAGCATATTCAAATATTATTTTTTCAATTAAAATAAAACGCTTTTCATCATTTGGAGAATAAACAATCTTAGGTAAAGATGAAGGAACTGGAATAAGTCCATATAATGTTTCGCTTTTATTTTTTAATATTAACATAATATTTAAGGACTTGTTTAATAAATGAGGAAAAGGATGATGAATATCAATGATTTGAGGCGATAAAACAGGAGAAATACAATTAAAGAAATATTTATTAATAAATTTAGTTTCTTTTTTAGTCAAATCACTAAAATCTAAATCATAAATACCTTCCTCTTTTAAACAAGAATCGAGTGATTTAAATACATCATCTCTACGTTTATATAAGAATTTAGTCCTATCATAGATGGAATCTAATTGATCTTGAGCATTTAAGCCAGTTTTATTATCAACATATTTATTATCAATCAGAGATAAATCATACAAGCTTCCACATCTAACCATATAAAATTCATCTAAATTACTTGTAAAAATAGATATGAATTTCAAACGTTCTAATAAAGGAACAGAAGCATCCTCTGCTTCTTCTAAAACACGATCATTAAATTTTAACCAAGATAATTCACGGTTTTGGGTGAAACTATAATCCATTTTAGACAATTTAGCACCTGTTTAACATTTTCGTGTATAAATAACCTTCTCTAACACTAAATTTACTAATTTGTAATTCTTCACATCCAAAATAAGAAGTAATTGATTCAACTATTAATAAAGCTGGAACTAAAGTATGAATCCTTGATGGTTTAACATGTAATATTTTATCGTAAGTATCTTTATCATTATGACTCAATTCATTTTTTAACGGTTTTAATAATTTAACATCTATTAAATCAGCTTTCTTCTTCTGCAAATTTAAATCCACTAATAATTTTCCAATTGCACGAATACCCCCTCCCACCGCACACATGAAAAGAATTTTTTCTTGATTATTAAAACTAATCTTATCTAATTCAGAGTGTATTCTTTCTTTAATCAAATTACGCTCTTTTTCGGTAGGTATCATATTAGAAACATAATCATTATACAATTTTAAAGAACCAATAGGAATACTGTATTCTTCCATTATTTTTCTATTCTCAAAAAGTACAATTTCAACACTACCCCCACCTACATCAATTAAAATTCCATCATCCTTTTTAATAGTAGAAATAGACCCACTAAAGCTTAATTCACCCTCTTCTTCCCCAGATAATACATCAATATCTATATTTACCTTATCATTAATAATTCGAATAACATCATCACTGTTTTCAATATTTCTCAATCCAGCTGTAGCAAAAAAGTTGCAATTTTCTATTTTTAAATAGTCTAAATCATCTTTCATATTTTTAAGAACAGTTACTACCTTTTCAACACCTTTATTAGTTAATTTTCCATTCTTTATATAAAATAGTAAACCTAAATTCTCTTTTTTTGAAAACACTACACCTATATCATTATCTTTGCAACGATAAACATTTAATTTAACTGTGTTTGAGCCAATATCCACGATTCCATATAACATCAATATAACCTCGTATAATGAAGGTATCTAAAAATTAGAGCAGTAAAATAATTATCCTCTACATTTTTCACAGACTATGATAACTCTATCTAATCACCAAATTCTTAACTACTATGTAAGATCAATTTTTGATAACAATGGACAATAAATGTTAGTATTAAAATAATTAGAATAGTTCAAAATCAAATTCCTTTTTTAGAAACAAATATTAAATGTGCTTATGGATAAATATATATTTACGATTATTAAGACTTCTTGATTTGTTACTTTGAATAAATAAATTAAATAGGTTTAGTAATTCCATTTTTTAAAATTTTATTTCAAATCTTTTTATATTTATTAAAAATTCACTAAAGTTGATATTAATTTCCTTAAATATGAATTTAAGGAGTGGAGAGTTGTATTTATATGGTTACTGAAACTATTTTGAATGGAAATTTAAAAAAATTAAGAGAATGTGTATGGGAAATCTCTACAGACTATAAAAAGGGAATGCGAGTCCCGGGTAGAATATATTTGGATGATGACGCCATGAAAAATGTGGAAACAGGAGCTTTAGATCAGGTAGCTAACGTGGCTTGTTTACCCGGAATACAAAAATTTTCAATCGGACTTCCGGACATACATTTTGGATACGGATTTAGCATAGGAGGAGTAGCAGCATTCAGTGCCCGCACAGGCGTGATAAGTCCTGGAGGAGTTGGATTTGATATAAATTGTGGTGTAAGA
>PMNN01000052.1 GCA_003161815.1 Methanobacterium sp.
TAGCCATGAAAAGAATTATTATACCAATAATGGATTTATGAAAATAAGAAATATCTAAGATTATAATTAGTATTAAGAGTAGTGTTACAACCCATCCTTGCCAAGTAATGGGGGTTAAACCCCAGCCAATAGATTTTTTACCAAACCAAGGTTCATTAATGATTCTTTTCATTTAAATTAGTTATATGAATAAGGATTAATAAAACTTTCTTCTCTTTACATAATAAATTAAAAAAAATATAATTAATGAATGTAATTTTTATTTTATTGAAGACGGAAGTCCTATATAAAATCATTTCATTAAGTTTTGAAATATCTAAAAAATTATTCCATTTTATTAGTCATTTGAATTTTTTTTTATTAATCCTGGTATGGTGCATATTGCAGATCAAGCTGTCCGCTGTTATATGCGTCTTGAAGTTGTTTAGCATTAGTTAATTCATACCAAGTGTATGGACTATTGAAATAAGGGAATAAAATACCAGTTACTATATAATAGTATGCTGCCCATCTTCCATATTCATACCAAACTACCTGATAATATAATGGAGCTCCACATCCTAAATTAAAATTAGGATCTCCCCCTCTAACAGTTCCATGGAATACTAACACTGTTTTACCTACTTGTCCATGTGCAACTGCTTTCTCATTCAAATAATTCATGGCATCTGTTAAATTATTGAAAACGATACCATCCGAAACATATCTGAATCTACCATCGGGAACGCCGAATAATAGCATTCCCACTGAACTTTGAATCAGCCAGGTGTAATTATTATTCTCCCTATAATTCGTCGCACCATCTTGAAATCCTAATTCCTCTATTAGAACATTACCCTCTTGATAACAGGGATAACCATTAGTATGACCCGCTAAATGAACTACTAAAGCTGTATTAGACCCTCTATCCTGTGCATATTGCGCTAGGAGTTTGGAATGCGGGCTTCCGCTATACATGTCAGGATTTGATATTTTAACAAAACTAAGCCTACCTAAAGGCTGGATATTACCACTCGAAGTGCTGATGATGACATAGGTAGATCCTACTATTAATAAAATTATAATTGCAGCTAATATTTTAAATTTCATATCAAATCTTTTACTCCAGTAAAACTAATGAGAAATAATAGTAAACCATCTTTATTGTGGTTTTCTATGATAAATACTTATTCCCGATTCTCTCCCCATTAAAACAAAGATGAATAATACTATTTCATTATTAGTACATATAAAAGTTACAAAAAATTTGATGGAGTTAAGACTCAGTTTATTTGAAAATATTTCTTTAGTGTTATCAAATCATGCCCATCATGACACCTCTTATCCTGCTTATTTATTCATTATCAAATTTTTTCCAAAAATTTTATTCTAACCTAAAACTATTATTGAATAATAAAGAAGCTGATTTCCTACCCATCTATATAAAAAAAATTTATTATTAATCTGGAGGTTTGAAAAGAATGTTATCTGAAAAAAAAGATTTAGATAAACTAAAAAAAAATGAGAGAGAACATACTAATAATACAACGCCTTATGGAAGCAGATATTTTAGGAAAAGCATACCTAAATATGAATTGCCTGAGGATGGAATGCCTGCAGATGCTGCTTATCAATTAATACATGATGAATTAGATTTAGATGGCAATCCTGCTTTGAATTTAGCTAGTTTTGTAACCACTTGGATGGAGCCTCAAGCTGATAAATTAATAATGGAATCGATTGACAAAAATTATGTGGATAATGATGAATATCCACAAACCGAGAAAATACAAGTGAGAACAGTTAACATGCTGGCTAGATTATTCAACGCACCTGAAGAATGCCAATCCATGGGAACCGCCACTATAGGTTCATCAGAAGCTATAATGTTAGGATTATTAGCTCATAAATGGACGTGGAGAGAACGAAGAAAAGCCGAAGGCAAACCTTGTGATGAACCTAACATTGTTATGGGTGCAGATGTACATACTGTTTGGGAGAAATTCGCCCGCTACTTCGATGTTGAATTGAAGTTGATACCATTAAGAGAAGATTTGTATACTATAACCGCGGAGGATGTGGCGGAGGAAATAAATGAAAACACCATAGCAGTGGGTGCAGTTATAGGGACCACTTTCACTGGTCAGATGGATCCTATAAAAGAGATTAATGATATTTTAATTAATATCAAGAAAGATAAGGGTTGGGATATACCAATACATGTTGACGGTGCCAGCGGAGGATTTATAGCACCATTTCTCTATCCTGATCTTTTATGGGATTTCAGGTTAGAGCAAGTTAAATCAATTAATGTATCCGGGCATAAATATGGTTTAGTTTACCCTGGAGTGGGATGGCTGATTTTTAAAGATAAATCAGATATACCAAATGATCTAGTTTTTAACATTAATTATCTCGGTGGCAACATGGCTAATTACAGCCTCAATTTCTCTAAAGGAAGCAGTACCATCATTGCACAATATTATAACTTCATAAGACTAGGTTTTAACGGTTATAAGGATATAATAGATATTATTAGTTTTAACGCTAAATATTTAGCATATGAATTAGAGAAAACCGGGAAATTTGAAGTTATAAATAAAAACGTTACCTTCCCCTTAGTTACTGTGAAGTTAAAGGATGCTGATTTCACAGTTTTCGAATTATCAGAAAAACTTCGTGAGAAAGGCTGGATAATACCCGCATATACGTTACCCAAAAACGCGTCTGATATAGCAGTAATGAGAATAGTCATCAAAGAAAATTTCGGCAGAGACATGATAGAAAGTTTACTAGGAGATATAAAGGAATCCTATAATCACTTGGAATCAGAGGAGAAGGAAGAAATCAATAAAGTAAATGGAAACCCATCCTTATTATATTAAGGATTAAAAGAAGTCTAAAACTGGGGTTGAAATTATTGATAAAGATTTAATTTAAAGAAATAATTTTGAATTAAATCTTCATATATATTTCTTCAAAAACAATCTCTGTTGTTTTCTAACTTTCCAATCTTAATTCTTTTAGAATTCATAAAGAGTAAATAGTGATATGTAGTGGGGGTGATTTTTAGGCATGAGGGATGACTGCACTAATAAGCCATATGTTAAACCTCCAAAAGGATGGTTATGTAAAAAGAGTGAAGGTCCAGGCCCTTTCGTAACCCATGCCACCTTTAAAAATCCGGAAGGCAATGTAATAAATTGGAATTCTCGTCATCATCGTAAACATCATTTCAAACTTGATAAGAGTCTTGGTACAACATTATGGGCTCCAGGTGCTATTGGTTGGTGGATTGGAATCTTATTTGCAATTGGTGCCACCTTCTTTGCACTAGGAGCAGTTCCTAGTTTCATTAATCTTGTAAGTAATGCTGTTAATGGTGAAACTTTTTTCATTGGTTCTTTATTCTTTACAGTAGCAGCATTTTTACAATACCTTGAGACAACTAACACTCCAATAAATCTGGGAGTGAATATCAAGGAAAGATTAAACTTAATTACCTGGGAACCGGGGCGTGTTGATTGGTGGTCAACAGTAGTACAATTTGGAGGGACATTATTTTTTAACATCAGCACCTTAGCAGCTTTGCAAAGCTCCCTATTAATTAATCAGATTAACCATCTGGTT
>PMNN01000212.1 GCA_003161815.1 Methanobacterium sp.
AAAGGTTTTGAACAAGAAAAGATCGATTATTTAATTAAAAATATTACTAAAGTTTTTGTGGAAGTCGATGTTCCTGCACAAGCCGTAGAAATCCTAATAAATGAGATCCCTAAATCTCACTGGGGAGTAGGAGGAGAATCTTGTTCAGTAAAATTTAAGGATATAGGTCCTAAGGAATAATATTTTTAAAAAAAATACATTTCTTTATACAAAGAATGTCCATTTTAGCACAATTTTATTTCATTAATTTTTTCCAGAGCGATTATATACAAGATTTATAATTCGAGGAATTATTGAGAAATTTATTATTCTATGAGAAAAATATATAATATATTCTTAATAATGATGAATAATTAGAAATTTTAAATCCCGATTAAATTGAATTTGACAGGAGATAAGAAAAAATGACTGACGAAGATAAACTATCACAGATAGAAGAAAAAGCCAATGATATAATAAAAAATCATAATGGTGTTTATCTTGAAAGAAAATTATATACTAACTTAAAAACTGAATTCCCTAATTTAACAAGGAAAGATTTCCAAGAGGTTTTAAGTCAACTGTCACAGGGAGATTATGTCTTTGAGCGGGGACTTATAAGACGTGTACCAGATAAAGAATCCGAGAAATCAGTTAAAGAGCATGTTGACAAAAAACCAGGAAAAGGCGATCCAGAGAGTATGAGGGTTCCAAATAAAAGGGATATATAATAAAATTAATAGATTAATAGAAAAAAACTTCCATATAATAATGCTATCAATTCTAATGCATTAGGGTCTCATCCTAAATGAAAATCAATTGATATTGCCTATTCCAGTAAAGAGCGCTGGGTTGACCATTTAAACTAAATTATTTTTATCAGATATTTAATTTAATTAAAAAGCAACTAACAAATTAAATGGCAACAACAATAGAATATATAAATTTACTCAAATAAATGAAATAGAAATTTTGAAGGATATTAACATCTCCTAAAAAAAGTCTCAGTTTAGTGTTTCTACATCTTAGAAAATCTCATAATCTACTAAATTTATAATAAAAATAAGACCTAAATTATCATCTTAACCGCTGAATTTAATATAATATATATTTACGATTATAATTCCAATATAGAACTAATGATTATTTGAACTAACATCAATTAGACCGTAATAGTCATTATAACCATATTATGTAATCCAAATTTGTTTTTTTCAAAGCAACTTATCCGGGATGGTGAAGTAGAATGCTGAACCTTTATCGGGTTCGGATTCCACCCATATTCGTCCGCCGTGTCTCTCCACTATTCTTTTAGTTATGGCCAGACCTATACCGGTTCCTTCATATTCGTCCTCTGCATGCAGACGTTTGAATATCTCGAAGATCTGTTCAAAGTACTTTGGTTCTATTCCAATACCATTATCCTCCAACGAGAACAGCCAGTGTTCATTTTCTTTTTGGGCCGATATGTGGATTTGTGGTGTTTTTGGGCCGCGATATTTCAAAGCGTTGCCTATAATATTCTGGAAAACTTGCACCATCTGCCTGTAATCAGCACAAATATTCGGCAAGGATTCCCTGGTGATAACTGCTTCATTCTCTCCGATCACTATTTCCATGTTAAATAAAACCTCATCCAAAACTTTCTCTAAATAAATATCCTCGAATTTATCAGCCTTCGTGGTCACGCGGGAGTAGGCTAAAAGATCATTTATTAATCCCTGCATCCGTTTAGCACCATCCACCGCATAATTAATGTATTCTCTGGCGTTTTCATCAAGCTTATCTTTATATTGCTTCTCCAGTAGCTGTGTGAAGCTTGCAACCATTCTTAAAGGTTCCTGAAGGTCGTGTGATGCCACGTAGGCAAATTGTTCCAGTTCAGTGTTAGATCTTTTGAGTTCTGCCAGTGTTTCGTTGAGTAATTTCTTGGCTTTTATGGTTTCGGTGATATCTTCAAAGGTTATATAAACCTGGTAGGGTTTTTTCTCTCCCGGTTTAAATAAAGGTGTTGCATTAATATTAATCCATATATAACTTTTTTCAGGGGTTTTTATGCCCATAATCACATTTCTTATTCCCTTCCCAGTTTTTAAGGCAACCATTGAAGGGTGTGTTTCTAGTGGAAAATCAGTTCCATCTTCATGTATACTATCCGGATGATGATTAAAATAAGTTTCAGAGTTCATCATGTTGTGATTTAATTCCATTATCCGTAGGGCGGCTGGATTAGCAGAAATTATATAACCATTTGCATCTTGGTGAATTACACCTTGGGTCATGGTTTCATAGAGAGATCTATATTTCTCTTCACTTCCTTTTAAAGCTTCTTCAGCAAAGTTAAGCTCTGTGATGTCTGTTGCTGTTATTCTGAATTCATTAAAATCTTCTTCATCGTCTTTGATAGTTATGGTTTCTAGATGTGCATAAATTTTGGTTCCATCTTTTTTGATGAGTTCCAGTTCACAGGTTTGCCGGGTGTCTGTAGTTTTAACTTTTTCTAAATGTTTGTAGAAAGTTCTTCTTGATTCAGAATTCATATACTGGATAAATGCAGTGTTAATTAATTTGGATTTTTCAATGCCTAAAAGCACTGTTCCGGCCACATTAACGTCTTTAATTATCTCCTGTTTATTCAATGAGAAATATCCGACAGGTGCAAATTCATAAAGACTAAAATATTTCAATTTTGATTCTTCTAATTCTACCTGACTACTGCGAAGTTGCTTGTTTTGCATTTCCAGTTCAATCTGGTTCGTTTGGAGTTCATGAACTAATTCAGGAAAATCATCAGANNAATATTTCTTCAGCCTTATCTCGCAGCTTATTATCTTTACTATCTTTTTTCATAAATAAATAAGTCCTAAGGTTATCCAAAAATTTTTTAATAGTAAATTTATGTTACTTATTGGATAAAACTTTTATTGGACTAAAAAATCAAAATATATTATTATCCTTGAAAAATTAGTATATCTCGACATCATTGGGACAGGAGGAAAAATATTAGAAATTTTNNTTTTATTATGAAGAAAATTACAAATTCTAATTTAATCATCACAATTACTATAAAAAATTTAAATTAAGTTCTAATTAATTTAAGGAAATTGTAAATAATATGCTTAATTACATTTGTAATAAAAATGGAGGTGTTAATGTGGATTATGAAGATGAAACTAAGAATATGAGTATTAAAGAGCTTCACGGAGAATGTATGACGTTTTTCTTTGATATTACAAGTCGTAAAGATAAACCTGTGCTGCTTACTGCTGAAGAAAAAGATCATGCTGAATCCTTATTTAGAAAATCTATTAAAAGGATGGAAAACTGTACTGATTCAATTGAGCTTCTTTTATCTTGTGCTTTTGCTCTTCAAAACCTTATTAAGGAATCACATGACAAAGAAGATAATATTCCAGCCTGGATTCGTGATTGGAAACCAAAATAAATATTCCTATTTTATTATATATTATTATTTTTTAGTTTTTGATGTATAGTTGAGGTGATCGGGCAAAGTTCATAATCTAATTCCAGATATCAGCAACCTCGTAATCATAAGTCTCTCTTAACTCTTATAATAACATAGTACTTCTCTTTTAGCAGTATCGTAAATCAACATCATGAATATTAATCAACGTTTATTGCTTTGAGGCTG
>PMNN01000005.1 GCA_003161815.1 Methanobacterium sp.
AATAAATAATTAATGTAATGAGAAAATAAATAAATTAACCTTGCTAAAAAAGATTACCAGACTCGCTGCTCACTTAAGATGTATTAAATAAATTTATTTTAATTAAGAAAATATTAGTAAAAATGAAAATTATTGACTTATGTAGATTATAAAGAGGAATTATATGCCATTTGCTAATGCTTACCTACTATGGGAAGAAGATTATTTACAACGTGAAAAAGAATTCACAGATATTATTAAATATGTTCCTCCAAGCGAAAATCAAAAATCGGTTTGGTCATTAAAGTNNAAATGGGGCAATGTACAAAACATAAGTAAAGAATTAGAGTTGTTTAACCGACTTAAACATAGTAATAAAAAAAATAATAATAAAAAATTTAAAAAATTAAATTTGGGTGATTTCAGGGATTTATTTGAAGGATATTATAATCAACTAAGTAAACATGCAGTATACCTTTTAGTCACAAGAGAAAAAATCGTACCTTTCGAAGAATGGGGTTCTGGTGGAGGCTTAAATTGGTGGGATGCGTATACAAATTTAAAACATAATAGGTTTAAAAATAGGGAATTAGCAACAGTTGAAAATGTTTTAAATGCATTAGCAGCGTTATTTTTACTTAATGTTTATTATCATCCTAATCGAAAGTTTTTAGCAGAAAAAGGACTAATTGAAACCTTTTATGGAATACCACTCCGTTCTTTATTATCAATACTAGAAAAAAAGCGTATTACAAGATTCACATCCTCTCAAAAACCTATAGTTAAAACTAATCTTTTTGCATATATTTACGATGATGATCATTATTGGAACATGGATATCGACGACCCATGGAGAATTTTAGATCCTCATAATGTTTATGATTTAAGGTAGAATTGTTAATCCAAATTAAACATAGAATTAGTTATAATATGGGCATTAATTAAAAAAATATTCTTAGGATACACTTTTTATGCACTAAGAATGAGAGTTTCGGTCTATAACATAAAAATCAATTATCATCAATACCTCAAGGATACTTCAAGATCATTTCATGGCTCAATGATTTTCTAAATTCGGAATAATAATTCAAAAGTTTATCTAATAAAATACGGATATAATATATCATCATGAGGGGTTTACTTGTTGAAGCTGGATTTTCTTTAGAGTTTGGAATGCCATTAGTCAGTCAGCTCGATGAAGAAATATATGGTCAACTAACTCCCGAAAAAATATGTTCTTATAATAATAAACAGCTTTTTTTAGGTACAGGATTTAATAAAAATGTAATTGAAGAATTTACCGAAAAGTTAGTAAAAAAGAGTTTAAATTATGAACAATTAATGGGTTGGCTCCAAACAAAAAGCCTTAATAATAATATTGAAAATCGTGAAGATTTTTACAATATTTATGTATTGATGTTAGATATTAGTTTATCTTCTTAAGTATCGACATATTAACAATTAAAGGTTACCATTTTTTTCTCAAGTAAAAAGTTTTCTTCAAACAAAGGTCGATGTTTTGTCTTGAAAAACAAGTAGATTGTTTATCTTTCAAAGAATAGCTTGCAGTAGGATACAATAAAACCACTAACATTGGTTTAGTAGTTCTTTTATTATAATTTCTATTAACTAATAATCGATTTCTGATTAATTAATAATAAATACCAATAATAGATATGGGAATAAGAAATTTAATATTACCCATTAATGGGGGTTAAAAGATGACTGATGATAAATTATTTGAATTGGATAAGGAAGGATTAATTTCTATTTTAAGTGATTTTTTTAGAGTTGCCATGCCAGATTTGGAATCAGATACATTAACCTTAATTGGAGATAACGGAGGCAAACTAAACATTACTAAAGATCAATTATCGAAACTCATCGAAAATATGCATGAAATAACTTTTAAAGGTAATTATCTTTATAAAGATGGATATTACGAAGGACTAATTCACTTTGAAGGACCAGGACCCGATCTCTTTTCATACCCTGTAGAGAATTCTGATGAAAGTAAAACAGTGCAGTATAAGTTATCTAAGCCTAGTTTTAATTTTATTTTAATGTCAATCTTTACATTATATAATCAAAAACCTTCAGATATTTGTCCTCCACTATTTCTGGAAGGATTTTTTAATGGTTATAAAGTTGAAAATTCTATAGGCCGGTTAAATCTACAAATTAAATTAAATTTAAATAAATTCCGTGGATTTAATCTTAATCTTGATAATTATTTTAGAGAAGAATTTAGTCACTTAGGAATTAGAACTTTGAAAATTAAGTATCCCGAGAAAAAAGTTTCTTGTGAAGATTTAAATAATTCGGTCGATTCTTACAAGTTTTGGTTTAATTATCATTATAATCCATACGTAATTAAAATTTTTGAACCTATAAAAGATAAATCTCCAAAAATTCAGATAATGAAAGATTTTAATTGGTTTAACGAAAAAACATCTCTTTCTATAATTTCATCAAAAAAATATATAAACGAACTTTTACACTATTACTTCCGAGCTTTGTCTAGCGATGATTTAGTTTTAAGCTATCTTTCATTTTATCATATAATTGAATATTTTTTTGAAAAAACAAATAATGAAATT
The DNA here is from genome assembly GCA_003161815.1 of Methanobacterium sp. Classification (GTDB taxonomy): domain Archaea; phylum Methanobacteriota; class Methanobacteria; order Methanobacteriales; family Methanobacteriaceae; genus Methanobacterium_A. Next base: position 2,580 of record PMNN01000005.1, read on the forward strand.
AAAGAGAAAATTCAAATATCAGCTCCTGGTCCATATGAAAAATTTTCTGATAAGTTAAAAAAAATTATCATTCCAGAGAACGATTTTACTGATAAAAAATTGATAAAAATAGTTTTATTAGAATATTTAGATTTTGAAAAATTGAAAGAAGACTTAAAATTTTTTTATGAAGGAGATTATGAATATTTGATACAAAATGAAGTCAGATTTGCCAAGGGAGATAAAATTAATGAAGAGAAAATATTTGAAACAGTAGCTCAAAGAATTTATAAAGTGAGGAATGCTTTAGTACACAGAAAAGAAGGGAAAATGCCCAAATATAGATTAAATTCACCAGATGATGAAAACGAATTAGCAAACGAATTACCAATTATACAGCTTGTAGCTGAACAAATCATAAAAAAAAGTGCTGATGATTTTATCGTCGAATAATTTTTTAATAATAACAATAATATAATATGAAATTTATGATAATTGGTGAATATTATGGATAATGTTGATTCAAAACTTTTAAACATGTTAATCAATTCCTTAGGAGATAATGAAGAGGTAGAGAAAGGTTTAACTATAAAAGATAATGCTTACCGCGCGATTGTAGCTATGGGTGAAGATGTAGTAGCACCTCTCACAGAATATTTAGAAAAAAGTAATTTCCAAAATAGAGATATTAATCAAGAAGTAGCTCATATTTTATTGGATATATCTAAGGTTTATAAAAATAATACTCCCTTAAGCGTATTTATGAAAGCTGCAAATGGTATAAGTGAGTTTAGATGGGAAGCTATTACTGCCTTGGGATATATTGGTGATAAAGCCTCGTATAAATTGGTTGTTAAAATACTTAAAGATCCTAAAGAAGAAATTTCGATAAAAATGAATGCAGTACATTCATTTGGACTTTTACATCCAAAATATGGTAAAAAAGAAGATTTAGAATTACTCATTGATTTGATGGAGAGTTTATCAAATAGTCGTGAAAACAATGTTGAGATTCATCAGCTTAAATTTAGTATCATAGGTGCGATATATAGGATATATAATAAATCAGAGATTACCATCGGAGAATATATTACTGAAAGAACACAAGAGGATTAATCTATTAATTTCTTTATTATAGATAGTTTTTCAGATGCAATATCTAACTCTTGAAATAAAATTTGAGCAAATATTTCTTCTTTAATTATATCCTCACTAATTGCTTTATGATATTCTCTACTTTGAGATATTTCATTAAAACTATTCATAATAAGGACTGCATCATTAATTTTTGAATATAATTCTTCATCAATTAATTTTCGTGGAGAATTATAATTGATTAAGTTCCAGAAGTCTGTTTTAAATAATTTAAGTGGACTATAATTTATTCCTTTAAATCTACTTTCAAATTGGACTTTTTCTCTATTAAATTTTAAAATGTCCAAATTAGTTTTGATATCCATTTTTAAAACAGAAAATATTTTTTCTTCAGATTTAACAGATCTATATTCATAAATTAATAAAGTAAAAATTCCACCAATTAGGACATAAATTACAGAAAATATATTCATTACACTTGTTTCAGGTTGTGTGATGACAGTTTGGTTATTTAAATGAATTATTCCATGTTCTCCAAGGTAATTTTGAATATATATCGTCGATCCGACGATAATAATAATAATAACTATAAAAAATATGCAACTACAATATTTTCTCCAAAGTAATTTTAATGATTTTCCATTAACCATAGTGATCCTGCTCTTTTTAGTAATGAATATTTTTTTTTACTTTGCAAACTTTTATATCCGAAATTTAGAAGATNNATGAATGAATGTCTAAATATAATGGTAATATCGGTTTTCTATGCTGATTCTATGCTGATTCTATGCTCAAGAAAGAATGTAATAAGTATATTTTCCTTTACCTTTAACAGAAAGAATTCCTGTATCAACCAATTCTTTTAAATCATTTAACGCGGTAGCTCGTTTTATATCAGGATTTAATTGTCGATACTCCATATTAGTAATACTATTGCCTTCCTCCAACAAATAATCTATTGCAATTTGTTGTCTTCGATTTAAATCCTTTTTCATTGATTGTGTGATTTTATATTTTTTTAGTGTAACGACTAAGCTTCCTGATTTTATTTCAAATAAAGGCTCAGGTAACCATGTTCTAAACATGATTTAATTATCCGGTTAGTTCCGGTTCCCCATTCTTCTATAAATCCTATTTTGTAAAAGCATTTTGCAATTAGAGGATTTCTTCTGATAGAATCATGGGATTTTTTCAAATCTTCAACTGTTAAAGGTTCTGGTAAAGGCCCACAACCCCAAACCTCGATTCTATCATCAAATAATCGTAATTGAACATTAGAGTTGATTCTATAGTCACGATGGCATATTGCATTTGATATTGCTTCTCTCAATGCCTCAGTTGGCTATTCAAATTCTTCAACCCTTTCAGTACCTTTAATCTTAACGCTTCTTTTAATATATTTTTCAGCAAATCTCAAGGCATCATCTCTTTGATCAATGATGTTACCTTCAAAAATATGCATATCATCAAATTCATCAGTATCAATGCCTTTAAATTTTGCACATTTTGTAACTGCTTGTAAAACAAATTTTTGAGGATTCAAACCAAAAAGAAGTATAGCAGCATTAGTTAATTTTCCCTGTTTAGTTAGATCAAGCCGATTTAAAGCATCTTCCGTAAGGGTTTCAGGATCTAAATCTAAATTTCTTTTAGCAGTGGCCAATTTTAGAAAGTTAAATAATTTTTTAGCATCGATATCTTCAAAACCTGCTTCTCCTATAATTTGTTCATCCCATGAAGTGACTCTACTTTCATTTGTTATAAGATTTCTAATTTCAGTTGAAGATAATTTTTGATTTGTCCTACCCACTCTTATATAGGCTTTATTCCTATAAAAAACAGGTTTTGTAACACTTTCTGAAATTTCAATACCAATGACAGTTTTATTATCTATAGGCTGGTAATCTAAAATAGGGAAAACATTAGGGTCAGTTTCTCTTTTAATATAATTCGCTAGGTTTTCAAGTGTATTTCTTCCGATATCAGCTCCAACAACTCTTCGGTGGTCAGTTACTCCTACAAGGATTACTCCGCCTCTTTTATTTGAGAAAGCTGAAATGGTTTTAAGTATTTCATCCATTTCTGATAGAGAAGTTTAAATTCAATGTTTTCTCTCTCATGTTCCCTGAGAAACTCTTGGATTTCCATTCAAAATCACTTCTTAATATTTAAGGATCCAATTATTTGAATAATATTTTAATTATAAATTTAATAAAGGATATGATAATTGCCCATTCACATAATCTTGATAATTAGAAAAAAAATAACTGCCTCTCTTTTGACCTTTCCAATAAACAATATTAAATAAGTTAAGATATAGCAACTGACAAAGTTAAGCGCCTTACACCGGTGCAGCAAAACACCTAAAAAACCTCCGGATTTCTACAGGGGAATAGCTGCGGAATACGCGACTATATTTCCCTGTATAAAATTAAATTTGCTTCATCACTACATATTTAATAATTTTATCATGGATTAATTTTATTAGAGATGGATTTAATGGGACATATACCAGATATTGTATTTCTAATTTTTGGGATTGTAGGTCTTCTGATACTATTATCTATTAGGACTGAACTCCGTAAATTAACCAGACAGAATAAGCAGAAACGAAGAAGTCTAAATACATGGAGTTTTGAGGATCAGTTAAAGCATAGGGTGAGATATTTAAAGCATTGCAGACATCTTGAAGAATATTTAAACAATCACAAAACAAAAGCCCCTCAATATTTAAACTGAAGGGCTTAACCTAAAATAAACAAGTGCAATTCTCCCTGCTATTGTCAATCTAATTTACGTTACCATTAAGCAAAAGTCAAATTAATTTACACAAAAACCCCCGGATTTCTCCAGGGGCAACGTCCGAATTATTGTAAATTAGCCACTAAGTCCATTTTTCTTCTAGAGAGATATTCAATCTTATTGTTAATCATATCAGACCTATCTTTATCGAATCTACGTTGAAAGAATAAACTCAAATCTTGTAGTTTAATTATTCTCTCCTCTATTGTAGAGATTCTACACTCCAATAATTTCCATCGTATTAAACCGTAAACGCTAATTGGCAATAATTTAATTGTTTTCAATTTGCTTTAGTTTTATAATAGGTAACTGGTTCAATGCTTCATGTTTACGAAACAATTATAAAAAAGTTACATTGATTAAAGTCAAAGTCATTTTTAAAAGCAAAAACCCCTGGATTTCTCCAGGGGCCTCGCTGCGGGGTTTCGTGCTTCCCCCACCCGTTTCTGATAAAAGCAATTCAAATTTAAAAACCACCGGGGCCAAAAACAAATATTTACTAAGTGTTGGTTGACTTATTACTGATCTTTTTGTCAGAAGATTTTGTATTATGCTCTCGGTAAAGTGTCCGACCTATTCTCCCAGTATCACCCAAGAATCTTCCTTTAATAAGCCATGAGGTTCCAAAAGCAATAAGAGCCAATGCTTCGAACACAAGAGTAGACCTTGGAAAGAGATTCAATAAGTCACATACTGGGATCATACCAGCAAATACAATTATAGCGATTCCACAGATCTTGTAGATATTATTCTCATTTAGAATACTTACAGGAATGTCTTTGTTATCTTTCTGCCCGATGGTGAAAATCACTAAGGACATAATAGCCAAGATAAAGAAAAATACTCCTGCAAATAAATAATGGAGCCAACCCAACAATTTTACACAATAAGGTATCAGGGTATATATTTTTTCTGAACAACATTGAGGATTGGTAGGTATAAGAGCTACTCCAAGAGCCATAATGCCTGCAACGTTAGTCATCTTATCATCATTTTTCCAGAATACTGGGTTGTTCACTCCTTTATAGCGAATTAGAAATAGGCCTACTGCACACAATACTCCGGTAAATACTTCTCTTAAATTGGTGTAGTAGTAATAGCTAATTGAATCTTGCACACTTGTCTTAAAGAATGGAATGAATGAAAGGATAACCAATGCAATAGGTAGACTTATTCCAAGGTAGCCGATGGCTTTTCGTATTCGGCGGAAGGTCAGAATATCATTTTCTGATGTGTATGGATTCGGTTGCTTTTTCATGAGATTTCTATTAAACTGAATTTGTTATTTGTGAGCACCGACCGAGTTAGTGGTTGATGTTTTATTTGATCGGTTTTATAGAATCAAGTGTTACGGTCCCAATGTTTCCATCCACAACATAATTTATTTGAACTTTTATTTTATTTTCTTCCAGTCTTGGATCAAAATTTATCCAATCCA
>PMNN01000233.1:0-3672 GCA_003161815.1 Methanobacterium sp.
TCCTTATATTATACTCTTTTATTTAATTATCCTGATCTAATGATTTTTTTCGAAGTTTTATCCGCTATTTATTCCTAGCACTTAATTTAAATAATATTAAAGATTTTCAGAACGATTTAAGCTTTATCCTTCAGTACTAGTTTAGGGAATATGCATAAACTCTTGAGTTCATCTAGTAAAAGTTTAAATGCGTATGAAATTTCTACTGGGAATGTATCAACATCTCCACANNATCTCTCCAAATCTTAAACCACCCTCTCTGGCTCTTCCTTCTGTGGGTTGTCGCGTCAATACTTGTATTGGGCCTCTGGATCTGGCGTAAACTTTATCTGAGGTCATGTGATGCAATTTCTGGTAGAAAGCTACTCCAATGAATATTTCCGCTTCTATTCTTTCACCAGTTATTCCATTGTAAAGAGACTCTCTTCCAGCAGTTTCAAATCCATTGGCTTTTAAAAGTTCCATTATCTCTAATTCATGATTTCCACTGAATGGTGTACCATCCATACGTATTCCTTCCAATGCTCCGGCTTTACCTGCCAGCATCTCTAGAACTTGACCCACCGACATCCTAGAGGGTATTGCATGAGGATTGATTATGAGATCTGCTGTTACACCATCTTCTGTGAATGGCATATTCTCTTGGGATACGATAAGTCCTACCACACCTTTTTGTCCGTGTCTTGAAGCAAATTTATCACCAAATTCAGGCTGTCTTTGATCTCGAACTCTTATTTTGGCTAATTTACTTCCTTCTACGGTTTCTGTGAGCATAACTGCATCTACGGTACCGTGTTCACCATGACGAACTGTGACCGAAGTTTCTCTTCTCCTTTCAGCAACGGTTCCAAATTCATCTATTTCCTCTAAGAATCTAGGTGGTGAAGTTTTTCCAATTAAAACATCCCCCGATTTTACGGTTACCTCGGGGTTTACTATTCCGTCTTCATCCAGATGCCTGTAAACTTCATCAGACCTATATCCCCTTACTATGTTTTCAGGGATCTCAAATTTATCTTCCTGTCCACCAGGGTATCTTCGTTCTGATGCCTCATATGATCTGAAAAATGATGATCTTGCCAGTCCCCGCTCTATAGAGGCTTTATTTAGAATAAGTGCATCTTCCATATTATAACCTTCATAGGACATTACAGCTACAACAAAATTCTGTCCAGAAGGTCTTTTATCATATTGAGTAGCGTCTATACTTTTAGTTTTAACAATTGGCACCTGAGGATGATGCAAAAGATGGGCTCTAGTATCTGTTCGGAGTCCGTAATTAGAAACGTATAACCCCAAAGCCTGTTTGGTCATTCCCGCTTCCATGGTATTTCTGGGTGATGAATTATGGTTAGCATAGGGAATAATACCTGCACATATGCCCAACATGGTGGATGGATCTATCTCTAGGTGAGTGTGATCTTTAGTGACATCATCCTCGAACATAGCTATGTAAGTATTTTCTTCCTCTTCAGCGTCCAAGTATTCCACTATCCCATCATTAATTAAATCATTCCATTTAAGCTCTCCTTGAGCTAATTTTTCAGTATGCTCTTCTTTTAAAGCTGATTCTCCATCTTCAACTACTATAACAGGTCTTCTGGTTCTGCCTGGATCGTTGAATAAATATATCTCGTTAGTGTCCGGATAATAAGTTATATTCATTTCATGGGAAACCTCGCCAGATCTCCGTTTCTCTCGCATAGTACTAAGAAACTCTTCTGGATCATCACAGGTTCCAATGAGTTTACCATTTACATAAATTTTGGATTTCTTCACGATTTTCCCCCAATATCAGGATTTAGGATTTTTTTTAATCTTAATAATTAAGAATTTTTTATAAAAATAAACTTTGGCTAAATTTTAAACCTTCATTTTTTGTAATATAATAATGAAAAAGCAAATTCTAGATTTTTATTGGATTTACAATCTTCATTTTCTTAATAACTTCTTCCAAATCATGCGGATCTGATCCTTCAGATATTTTTGCCAAAATGGCCAAATTTTTCACTAATCCACAGTTAGGTCCTTCCGGAGTCTCGTTGGGACATATTTTTCCAAACTGCGTTGGATGCAAATCACGGGCCTCAAAGTGAGGTTGACTTCTTGATAAAGGTGATACAACTCTCTTGAGATGGGATAACGTTCCCATGTAACTAGTTCTATCTAAAAGTTGGCTTACACCAGCACGTCCACCAACCCAATTACCAGTGGCTATGGCATGCTTGATATTCTCAGTTAATACATCTGAACGTACTGCCTGCTTAACTGAAGGTTCTTTTCCTCTAGCTAAACTTCTCTCCAGTTGATAAGTCATATCTCGAGTTAAACTAGTGAAAGCAACCCGGAATAGATCTTCCATTAAATCTCCAGATACACGCAGCCTCTTGTTAGCATAATGATCTTTATCATGAGGATCTCTTTTTTCGAATATGACCTGTAAGAGCATTTCAGCCATTTCCGCAAGATAAGTAGCCTTTTCTGCCCTTTTATCTGAATCAACACCGATATGAGGTAATAAATAACGATCTATAACATCTTCCGCCCTTTTTATTCTGTATTCCTCAGTCATTCCTTTAGCTACCCTATTACCAATATACTTAACAGCATCGTAAGTATTAGTTATCTCAGAAGTTTGTATATCATCTATAAGCAAGAATTGTATGTCATTTTCATCAGAAATACTGCTAACCAAATCTTTATCAGTTTCCAATCCTAAAGCTCTCAACAGAACCACTAATGGTATTTCTCCAGGAACATAAGGGAATGATATACGGAGGAAAACTCCTTTTTTACGAGGTTTTCTGTATTCTAAATTTATTCTTGCTCTGAATCCGCTTTTTATAGAAGTTACAATAGCTTTGGCACGTCTATCCTCTTTTTCACCAACACGCTCTAAGATGATTTTATTTGGTGCTATTTCCTCCATAGTTACAATAGCTCTTTCTGAACCATTAACTATAAAATAACCACCAGGATCCTGTGGATCTTCTCCACTATCTTCAACTTCGGCATCATTAAGTCCGTTTAGATGACAAATGCTTGATTTCAACATTACTGGCAATTCACCGATGTATACTTCTTCCATTTCCTGCTCATCCTCTCCTTTAGTCAGAGCCATTTCCAGATACATGTGCGCCGAATAAGTTAGATTTCTGAGTCTAGCTTGAGTGGGATAAACTTTACTCTTGGATCCATCCGCTTCTTTAATGAAAGGTTTTTTGATCACTACTTTTCCAGTTTGTATGGAGTATTCTCCTTGTTCGAGAACAATAGGTTCTGTAATATCTATTATGTCTTGTATTCTGTGGTCTACAAAGTCGTTGTAAGATTTGATGTGGTGATCTACCAGGTTGTATTCATCAAAAAATGCATNNTACCATTAAATTCCTCCAAAAAATAAATCATTACTAATCATGGCTTCTCGGGTATTCTAAATAAAAAATTTATTACACTTATGAGTGTGAAAATATCAAATTAATACGTTACTAATTAATATTTGCACTTCATCTGATTTAATATTAATATTATAAGCTGTAACGTACAAATTAAAATTCATTCCAATACCAGACGATAAGTGGCAAATTTTCCAGCAGTATGACTCTTCCGTGTAATTTTCAAAATATCTCCCGGTTTTGCATCTATTTCTTTAACAACCGGGTCATCAGATTT
>PMNN01000233.1:3764-3958 GCA_003161815.1 Methanobacterium sp.
CCCTACACCACCAGGGCAGCTCTTAAGAATGAGAGTAAAAAGGTGTATAACTATTCTTGCTTAAATACTTTTCTTTATTCAATTATAGCATATAAACTTTATGCATTACTACAATAGAGAATGAAATATGAATGATGCATAGTAAATAATACTAATTCTCCACAGTTAATCAGAATCCCGCCTGCCGGACTTGA
>PMNN01000086.1 GCA_003161815.1 Methanobacterium sp.
TGGCTTAAAAACTTCCGTGACGAGCCAATAACCTTCACATTCCATGGAGGAGAACCACTCCTAGCAGGCTACGACTTCTTCCGAGAAGCTTTAAAATTATTAACGGAAGGTTTAAGTGATCATAAACCAGCATTAGCTCTTCAAACCAATCTCTGGAACCTTACTCCCGAATTAGCTCAACTTTTTAATGATTATGATATTCCAGTAGGCTCCAGTTTAGATGGACCATTAGAGCTTAATGACTTGCAAAGAGGTGAAGGATACTATGAGAAAACAATGCGAGGATACGAAATCGCTAAATCACATAATGTTAAAACAAGTTTCATATGCACATTCACATCTTACTCCATAAATTTTAAAGAAGATATCTTTAATTTCTTCCTTGAAAATAATTTAAATTTAAAATTACACCCCGCTTTACCATCCATACGTGATGAAAATCCGATGAAATGGGCACTCACCCCTGAAGATTATGGTGAATTATTAATTTATTTATTAGATAAATACCTTGAAAATATGGATGAAATTGAACTTAAGAACATTGACCATTTATGTAAATGCGTGTTCACCCGCCGAGGCACGGTTTGCACATTTGTGGATTGTATGGGTGATACTTTTGCAATCGGACCTGATGGAAGCATATATCCCTGTTACCGGTTTGTGGGCATGCCCGAATGGGTGATGGGTAATGTTACTGACCATCCCACTATTGATGATCTGTCTAAATCCGCTCCGGGTAAGTTACTCCAAGAGTATAGTGATTATGTGGATCGTGAATGTAAAAAATGCACTTACATTAAATTCTGCAGGGGCGGATGCCCTTATAATGCTTTAACGATTACGGATGGAGAAGTTAATAGTGTTGATCCTCATTGCACGGCATATAAAACTATATTTAAAGAGATAACCAGACGAGCCACTAAGGAGATGTTAAGCGGTAATTTAGGTGTGAGTAATCATAATAAGTTGAAGAAGAAAACTAAACGTGGAGTTATGGATCTTATGCTTAAACATTCATAGAAATGATTAATAGTAATTCTTTTTTCATTAATGTAAATAAGAATTAATTCTGTGGGAGGGAATATTAATTTTATGATAATTGGTAAATTAGATGAAAAATGCCCAGAATGTGGTTGTAGGGATAAAACCATTAAAAGAAAAATTGAATCTGTACATCAGGCGCACGCTACAACTAGAGCTGTAATCTGCTCCGAATGTGGATATCTATTTAAATCTGGTGAAGATTGAATATACTAAGATAAAATTTCATTTAAGAAAATTTTCAAAAAAATCGAATATAGAATTATCTTTAAGATCTGAAGCTTAATATCTTTGGGAACGCTTTATGGAAGGGTTTGTATATTGAAAAATCCCGTTAATATCAACTTGCTCTATATAATTAATCTCTTCATCAACAATTTTTAATTGAACCCCGTCACATTAAATGTTCCATCGAATTCCATTTGATGTTCATCTATAGAATACTCTTGTGAGTGAGTTAACTGTGATTTATCATCATTCTTTGGGTTTTTCAACATTTTTCACTACTCTATTCCATTTTTTCATTAACACAGTAAGGCTCTATAATGAAGATTACAATTTGATAATTTTTTATTAATTTTTTTTGTTGATGATTCACTGTTTTTATACTTTTACCTCAACATTTATCCCAATATTTATTTTGGATAGTTTTCATAAAATTATTTCACTAGATTATAAATACTATGAAAGTTTAAAAAAAGTTAATTGGATAGTTAAGAATAAAAATGATAGAATAATAGGTTGATAATTATGAAAGTTAATGAATGGTGCATGTATTGTGGGGAATGCGCAGGTGTATGTCCTCGTTCACTTATTGAAGTCAGGGAAACCTGCTTAATATTCAATGAAAATGAATGTAAAGACTGTAGGATATGTGTGCAGGTTTGCCCCGTGCAGGCACTCTCTAAAGAGGAATAAAAAAACGAATTAATTATATAAAAAAACTAATATTTGAAGGTGAATTTTTAAATGTCAATTGAAACTGATATACTAGTTATAGGTGCCGGACCCGCCGGTTCATCAGCTGCAAAACACGCTGCTTTAAACGGTGCAAAAGTACTTATGATAGATAAGAAATCTGAGATAGGCTCTCCTAAACGATGTGCGGAGGGAGTTTCCAAGGAGGGTCTTAAAACACTGGGAATAGAACCTCACTGCAGATGGATAGCTAAGGAATTAAGTGGAGTAAAGTTTATATCACCTAACGGCACTAGTGTATGGTTAAATGAGGAGCGAGTGAAACTTCCCGAAGCTGGTTACATTTTAGAGAGGAAGATCTTTGATAAACATATGGCTATGGACGCTGCCCGTGCAGGAGTAGAAATCATGGTTAAAACCTTAGCCACTGGTCTTAAAAGAATTGAAGATGGTTTCTTGGTAAGTGCTGAATGCATGGATCAATCCTTTGAGATAAATGCTAAAATAGTTATTGCAGCTGATGGTCCCGAGTCACGAGTGGGAAGATGGGGTGGCCTTAAAACAACACTTAAACCTAAGAATATGGAATCCTGCGCACAGTTTGAGATGGCTGGGGTGGAAATGGATGATTCTAACTCTATCGAATTTTACTTTGGAAGTGTAGCTCCGGGAGGTTATGCTTGGGTTTTTCCTAAGGGTGATGATATCGCTAATGTGGGTTTAGGAATAATTAGTACTGAAACTGATAAAACAGCTTATGAGCATTTACTGGAATTTGTAAGTAATTGTCCTTCTACTCAGAATGCTCAGCCAGTTGAATTAAATATTGGTGGAGATCCTGTTGGTGGTATGCTTAAAAAACTGGTTACAGATAATTTAGTGATAGTGGGTGATGCTGCAAGTCAGGTTAGTCCTTTAACTGGAGGGGGAATAATCAGTTCTATGAAAGCAGGAGTTTTTGCTGGTGAAGTGACTGCTGAAGCAGTGGCTGCTGGTGATTATTCACAGAAGAGACTGCAGGAGTATCAGGATAAATGTGAGGATGAATTGGTTAAAACCTTTAACAAAGAGTTGAAAGTAAAAAATTATCTTCTAAGTTTATCTGATGAGGAATTGGACTCTATAGCTGAAGCCTTTAAGAATACTGAATTTGAAAGAATTAATACTAAGGAGATTATTAAGGTTTTAGTTAAGGTTTCTCCTAAGGCTCTTTTGAAACTTGGCAGATTATTTTAAGCATTAAAATTTATCCTCTTTAATTTCTTTTTTTTAGGCTATGAAAAGTAGGTAAATTATAGTTATTGAAAAGAATATGAGAGCCACTTTATGGTATATTACATCTGATAACTGCATCATTTTATCTTTATTAGTGAATAATGATAAGTAGAGTGGAACAGCCGCTAGTAATGATGGTAGAATCGCCACTACAAATTGTATCAGGTTCATGTCTCCGGAATAGAAAATGTAGCCGAGAGTAATTATTCCAAGAATAACTAAGATTTGGGATATTATGTTTTGATTTTTGTATAGTGAATAAGTGCCCATTCCAGCTAGATAGATGAAAAAATAAACTGGTAACGGTACTAGGAATAAGTTGCCTAATAATACACAGCAGGATGCTGTTCTAAGTACGGAGTTAGTTGCGGTACTAGTTAAGGGGGCTAATAT
>PMNN01000116.1 GCA_003161815.1 Methanobacterium sp.
AGTTGTACTTGTTCCAACAGTTCTTGTCTTTTTTCTTCCAGTTTTTTGCGTTTCGTTATGTCGTATCCTACAACAAGAGCACCATTTAGTTTGTTATCGGTATAAGTTGGCTTTACGTTTAGAATAACCCATAGTTTATGTCCGTCTTTGTGAAATACTTTAAATTCAACGTTTTCATCTATTTCCTCTCCAGCTGTCACTTTATTTATTCTCTCTTTGAAACTTTGCCTGCTTTCAGAATCTAAAAGGTCAATAGGGTTCATGGAAAGTAGTTCATCCCTTGAATAGCCTGACAATTGAATCATGCCATCATTTACGCTCTTGAACCGCGGCCCTTTATAATCTATCTCATAGATGGCTGTGGGTGCGTATTGAACAAGATGTCTGTAATTCTCTTCACTAGCACTAAGTGCCTCTTCAGCTTTCTTGCGTTCGGTTATATCGGTGATGAATGAATAATAAAACTGCGGTGTGCCATCCTCATTTCTAATCAAGTGTACTAATAGTTCGATGGGTACTCGTGTTCCGTCTTTACGGATGTATTCTTTTTCGTATCTTATGGGTTGGCCTGTTTTTTGAAGTTTTTCCAGTTTCTTCTTTTCCATATCCCGGAATTCGGGTGGAGTGAGGGTATTGGACCAGTCAGTTTTTTGTAGCTCTCCCTGTCTGTAACCGGTTAGCTCTTCGAATGCACGGTTAATTAATCCCAAACGTCCGTCAGGATAACCTACACCGAATGGTTGAGAAGAATATTCTAATAAATCAGCAAGTTGTTTTTCTCGTTTCCTAATCTTCTGCAATTTGTCTTCGTTTTCTAGAAGTTCTGAATCTTCTTCGACTATGTGATTTGATTTTACCATAGAAAAATTCCACTCTCACAAGTGTTTACTCAGAGATTAAAAAATATACTATATTAATGGAAGTATCTGGTTTATTAATTTTATTGAAAATTTAATTTATTAAAAAAATTTTGTTTTTAAAGAGCTTGAAAAGAATTTTTGGGCAGCGTTTTTATTTTATTAAATTTAAGAATATTCAAGTTTGCTTTAATTTTTATCAATTATAATGGAAATATTTATATACACCTAATTCTAAATTTCAATTTGTAAGTCTATTAAAGACTGGAATCACGGAAATAAGCATTATTAATTTATTAAAAAAAATTAATTCCACGATTCTATTTATAATCATATTTATTCTTGAATAGAGGGTGTAGGAGAATGAAAAGGTACTTAAGGAGATTAGATTATGCATATAGCTGAAGGATATTTACCCTGGTACTGGTGTCTTTTCTGGTATGCCCTCGCCTTACCGGTCATTGCTTATGGTGTAATCCATATAAAAAAAGTAACTGAAGAACATCCAGAATCAAAACCTTTGTTAGCTGTTTCTGGGGCGTTCATTTTTATTTTATCTTCTTTACATTTACCCTCGGTTACAGGAAGTTCATCCCATCCTACCGGTAACGGATTAGGAGCGGTATTATTTGGACCAGCCGCTGTCAGTGTTTTAGGGGCTATTGTACTTGTATTCCAAGCATTACTTCTGGCTCATGGTGGAATAACCACTTTGGGTGCTAATGACTTTTCGATGGGTATTGTAGGTCCATTAGCTGCTTGGCTCGTATGGAAAGGTGTAAGGAAAATAGGTTGGTCAACTTCCATAGGAATATTTTTAGCAGCAGTTGCAGCAGATTGGCTAACTTACGTGACAACATCAGTGCAACTTTCACTCGCATTTCCCATTCCCACATTGGGATCTGCATTTTTAAAGTTTATGACAATATATGCAGTTACTCAAATACCCCTTGCAATAGCCGAGGGATTTTTAACCGTCGTGATATTTGAGTACATAATGAAACTCAGACCTGATATATTAAGAACTTTAAAAGTCATCGGGCCGGAAGAACCGAAAGTAAATGTTGAACCTGTAACGGAGGCTGCTTAAAAATATGATTAATAAAAGAGCCATCATTTTATTGGCTTTGGTTGCTGTTATAGTAATCTTCCCTCTAGCATTATATAATAGCAAAGGTTCGGCGCAGGGTTTTCAAGGCACTGATGATCAGGGGCCTGCCTATATAACTTCTTCAACTGGTTATCAACCATGGTTTCATTCATTATGGACTCCGAGTAGTGAAATAGAGAGCTTGTTATGGGTAATACAAGCAGCTATTGGAGCCCTTATAATTGGTTACGTTTTAGGATATTACCGAGGCCAGGCTAAAGCCAGAAGACAAGAANNAAAGAAAAATAAATTTGAAAATAATTTAAACATGGGAATAAAAAAAATAATGTTTGAAAACACATTAGACGGTTATGCTCAATCTAACGGCCTTAAAGATGCTAACACATATTTTAAGGTTTTATTAGGGATTATAACTATGCTAGTGAGTTTAATATCTACATCACCCATCGTACCTCTAATTATAACATTATCCATGTCAATTATAATCATCTTCGAAGCTAAAATATCATGGAAATTTTATTTGAAATTTCTCTCTATACCATTTTTCTTTGGATTTTTAACCTTTATTTTCATGGCATTATTCTTCGGTGTTGGTTCACATATCCTGGATATAGGAGTATTCAATATTGCAGTAACTAAAGATGGTTTCAACCTCGGATTACTTGTATTTGCAAGGATGTTAGGCGGTTTTTCATGTTTGGCTTTCCTAGCTCTTACAACTCCTATGAATGAACTTTTTAGTGTATTAGAACGTTTTAAAATCCCTAAAATTGTCTTGGAAATTGCAATGCTTATGTATCGGTATATATTCGTGTTTTTAGATGAAGCCATTAACATGTACCATTCCCAACAAACTCGCCTAGGTTATTCTACTCTTAAAAATACCTTTAAATCCATGGGTATTCTTGGCAGCAACCTTTTTATAAGAACATGGATTAGAGGGGAGCAGACATTTATTGCAATGGAATCAAGATGCTATGATGGTACGATTAAAACTTTGAAAGAAAAAAATAATAATAAGAGCATCGGAACCCGTAACCTGGTTTTATTAGTATTTTTTGAAATAGCACTTGCCATTGGAACTATTTTAACGGGAAGCTTTAGAATATTCTAAAAAATCTATGCTCAAATGAAAAATCTTAGAATATGATAAGTAGTAACAAATTCATTATAATCCTTTAGTGAGTCAAAAATGATAAGTTTGAAAGCATTTATAATAAATTAAACATGAATATGATTATTAAAAAGAATTTATTTTTATCAAAGGGTGAAATTCACATGAATGTAGTAGAAACTAAAAACATTTCATATAATTATCCTGATGGCACTGAAGCCTTAAAAAATGTTAATTTTAAAGCTGAAGAAGGTAAAATAGTAGCCCTTTTAGGTCCAAATGGCGCGGGTAAATCAACTCTTTTTCTACATTTTAATGGGATTTTAAAACCCAACTCCGGAACAATAACTATTGATGGAGTTAATGTAGCCTACGATAAAAAAGACCTTCTTAGAATTAGGCAAAAAGTAGGCATAGTATTCCAGAATCCTGATGATCAATTATTTGCACCCAC
>PMNN01000104.1 GCA_003161815.1 Methanobacterium sp.
TTAAAAGACGAATTTGAAGAAGACCTAATGCAGGTACATAATCTTTCAGCTAAATTCGGTACACCTTACTTTCTAAACATGCTACCCAAATATCGGGGTAATTTAGCCAATGCTATGGGTTGTCGTACTTCCCTTAATGATGATTGGACTGGAGATTGGTCACAGGATTGCCTGCGTACGGGTAATCTGGCATTCGTTACTTTGAATCTTCCAAGAATGGTTTACAGCTCCCGGGATGACGACGAAGTTTTTGATTACCTTGATTCTTCNNTCCTTTGGTTTTGTAGGTCTTAACGAGATGTTAATGGCTCATTGTGGAGAAGGAATTGAAAATAAAGATGCACGTAAATTTGGGCTCAAAGTTATAAAGTACATGAACCAGAGAGCCTCTGAACTCAAAGATGACACGGGCCTACGGTGGAGCGTTCTACAGACACCTGCAGAATCCACCGCCTACCGATTTGCCATGTTAGATCGGGAGAAATTTAAGGACAAAGTCATAGTNNGGACATATATTCCATGCTTTCATGGGTGAAGCGTACTCCCAACCCGAGTCTCTGATGAGTCTCACCAATAAAATTGCCCGTAACTCAGATTTAGGATTCTGGGCTTACAGTTCAGCATTAAGCTTTTGTATCAAATGTAAGACTCTCATGAAAGGATTACAGGATAGCTGCGCAACTTGCGGTGAACAAACCGAGGTGGAATGGTATGACCGTATCACTGGATACGTGCAACAAGTAGGTCGNNATGAGGGAATTAATGGACAGGAAAAGATATTAAAAATTTTTTAATTAATTTTTTTTTATTTAATTTTTGTTTATCAGCATATCTTGAGAATTTTTTTTTACGTTCTTAGAATTAAAATTGTTTATTAGTAAATTCACAATATATTCCACTTTAACAAGGAGACCCTCGAAAATGGAGCATTACGAATTCATGCAAGAATCCATCGAAGAAGCTAAAAAAAGTTTAAATGAAGGTGGCATTCCTATCGGAGCAATACTGGTTAAAGAGGGAGAAATTATTGGCAGAGGTCATAATAGAATAAAACAAAAAAATTCTACAATATTACACGCAGAAATGGACTGTCTGGAGAACGCAGGCCATCTTAAAGGATCAGATTATAAAAAATGCATCCTATATACAACCTTATCTCCATGTGATATGTGTTCGGGTATGGTGTTACTTTACAAGATTCCCTTGGTGGTGATAGGTGAAAATGAAACATTCCCAGGACCTGAAAATTATCTGCAGGAACATAAAGTAGAACTCATCAATCTAAATTTAGATGAATGTAAGAAAATGATGAGTGATTATATCCAAACTAATTCCAAAATTTGGGATGAGGAAATAGATCGAGTGACTTGAATGGCTGATATTTATTGATTTTCTAAATCATTCGATTATTTTTTGATTTTTATAATCTTGAATTGAATGCAGTGGACTGCCATCTTTAAATGTTAATGGAAGAGTCACAGATTCAGAAGAAGTACCAAATCCATGAGCAATCATGGTATGTCTGCCAGCGCCTCCTGCAACTACTAATACCACATCTTCAGGAGAACGGGTTATTTTAACCTCACCGTCTGCTATCCACTGTTCATCAAGCTTTCTACCACCACGATCCGCCAGTTCAACTGGCACAATTGCATTTTCATGTATATAATTTTTTATATCATTTTTTTCCCAGCCATCATCTGCCACTGTTTTAGCATGCTCAGGTCCCATGATCAAAAGGAATTCTCCAGGTACATGACTATTATTAGACCCCGACACAGCGGCAGTGTGAATTATGGTGTCTAAGAGCTCTTCTGCAGTTCTGCTACGGTGATCATTCACATTATGTGGTGCATCCACTGCCATGACTGTAACCGTACTAGTATTCTTATTAAAACCTCTTTCTACCTGTAATGGTGTCCATGGATTTTCATTTTCCGCTTCGCCAAAGCAGAAGCTGTATTTAGCAGGGGATCCCATTGTGGCATGGTCACCAATGCCTGGGACTGCTCCGGCTAGGTTCATAAGGCACAAGCGTAATGCTCGGCCAATAGTTGCATTTGCTATGTTACCGGGCCCCAAGCATCCTACGCTGCTATTTATGGCAATTTCACGAGATACCGGACCATTCAATATGATACATATTGCTGCGGGATGAGTAGTGGCATTTACTCCTGGTAAATTGAATTCCTCCCGACTGATGGCTTGTATTGCACACGTTATTACCGGGATAAAGGCAGGGATACATCCAGCCATTATCGAGTTGATTACTATCTTTTCCATCGTTGCTTTACCCTGTCGAGGGGGCAATATTGCTATTACATCATTCGGATCTTGATCAGTGTACTGTAAGCATTTCAATAGTCTTTCCTTGGTTGGAGGTATAATGGGTAGTCCATCGGTTAGTTTTCTCATGTAATAGTCATAACTTACTTTTTCATTGTCAGGGTCTACATATACTTCTAAATCACTTTCTTGAGAACCACAAAGTCTATTATTTTCTAGTTTTTCTCTCTTATTCTTTTTGTTTTCCAGATTTTCACCTATTAAATCATCGATGAGACAGCCACATGCATTATCATTCGTTTTAATTTCATTATTTTTATTTCCCATTTTTTTATGATTCCTCAGAGTCTTTTTTAATTTTTGAGTTCTAGATAAATTTATTTTTTATGCAATTTTAATAAATCTTTGATTTTAGGTAGGATTTTTTTAACTTTAATTTCGACTTGCTCTGGGGATTGCCCTGCGATCGGATGTTCGATTTCCAATATTCTAAGATTTTCAATACCATGAGATTTAGCCAGTTCATGAGCAAACGTGGAGAATTTATGAGAACATATAGATATTGTGGGTATTCCATTATTTTCTAATTTTATAGCGTCTAATATAACCCATGTTGTACATGAGCCACAGTCTCCTAAAGCTAGGATGGATATATCAGCTTCAGATGCCTTTTTAATTTGTTCTACTGTGGCAGGGGCACCAGCAGGTTTTTTTACATAAACAAAATTTATGTCATCTGAATTTTCTGCTATGGTATTCAATATCACATCTGCATTTGGTTTAGTGTTATTAAAAAGTGATATTTTACTTATAGTATCCGTTATGGGAGTTAATTCCATTTTTGAAGCTTCTATTTCAGCTGACGGATTTAATATATTTCTTTCTATAATTTTCACTTTCATATTATACAACTTACTATTCTAAGTAAAAAAATTTATTTCAAAGAGTCTAAATAATTTCATTATAAAAATAGTTGAGTTTGAATTAGAACTCGTTTTAAGCGTTATTAAATAAAAATGGGGGGTTGAAAATGAACTTAAACTGGATTGCAATCGGTGCTGCGTTCTTAGTTACTATAGTAATATCTTTCGTTAGTGGATTATATTTACCGAAAAATGTAGGTCTTATAGGGCCAGTAATCGGTGGATTAATTGCAGGTTATATTGTTGATGGGAATTACACTAATGGAATTATAAATGGCGGAATACCAGCAGGTATAGCAGGACTCATATACCTTACGACTGTTGTGTTATTATTCGGAAGCCAAATAGTCGCAATCGCATCTATGGTAGGTTACAAAGGATCAGTTGAAACACTAATAATTAGTGCAGCAATAGCAGCGGCATTTACAGGTTTTGCAATGTACTTCGTCCTCGGTTTAATCGGCGGAATCATCGGTGTAGCTATAAAAGAAATGAACAAAAACTGAGATACAATTCAAATTTATTTTTGTTATTTTTTTATTACTGCTTAATAAACAGTTACCTTCATAATCTCTCGTAAAACAGCAGTAGCATAGCAGCCCTTGGGAATGGAAAACTCCATCAAAACTCCCTCATCTTTATAATCAACTTTAACATCCCATATTTTAAAGCGGATGGCCCGACGCAGACCATGACTTCCCAGTTTAGGCATTTTAGGAACCTTAAAGTCCTCAAGTTCTATTTTTTCCTGAACCAATATCCTCCGTTCCATCACTCCTACTACACCTTCAGCAAGAGGAACCTTAGTACCAAATAAAGGGGCAGTTGGATGGGCTTCAAAGTTCATAATCTGTTCTTGAATCTGATCTTCCTGGAATTCATGTATCAAATGCTCTTCATTATCAATTATTATATCTCCTTCAATATAGTGATTCACACCCATTTTAACTCTCTCACTAACAGCCTTGTTAAAGAGAAAGGATTGGAATGCATTGACAAACATACGACTGAGAGGTTTAGGCAGGCTTAACAAAGCCTTTTTATAGGACTCCTCAGTCAATTCACCCTTATTCTTCTTTTCTTTTATTAATTTTCTAAGCATCATCTTTTCATAACGCATACCAGAAGGCATGCTCTCATAAGCTTCTTGATGATAACCTTCATCATAGAGTTCCCTGGCAACTTTTATATGGTTTGCTTCTTTTAAATACGGATTTCCAATATAAGAATCAACAGCTCCTTTTAAATCATTTTTAATCAGAAATTTTCCTACGATATGAGTGTTGGGTCGGTTTTTACCGAATCTCTGCCAGCCATAATAATTAGGAACACCACTTCTAATAAGCTGGGTTAAAATTTCCTGAGCTGTTCCTGCATCTTTTTTTGGATCAGCTGTTTCCCTAATTAAAATCCTGAATTTATTTCCTACTAACTGCCCTATCCTCAATTTTTTCTCATTCTGCGCTATTTTAAGTATTTCAACATTGTAAAGCAGTTCTTCTAAATCAGATAGTTCATCAGGCTTGATGTTACTTATGCAGATCCACTGACGGGTAATGGCAGCTTTATCCTTCATTCCTGCAAAACCCATTCGTTTCCGGCTTAAATGTAACTCCCGTGCAATGTCCAGCACAACGTCCAAAGTATTTCTACTCACCTTCTCTATTAAAATCCAAGTATTAGGGCCTGTTCCACTGGGAAGTGTTTCAGGTATTTCTTCCACATAAAAATCCTCATATTTATTTCTAATACTACCTCCAATACCTTTTTGAGGAGTAATATATGTTTCTGCGTTCAACATGAATTTAATTCTCCAAATTTAACGTTCTAATTTAATGATAACAAAAAAATATTAGAATATTCAAAGAATATTCAAATTTACACCTTATTTATAATTTCCAGTATTTCATCCTTATTTTTCAAATTTTCTAGAACATAATCTGCTCCACAATTTTTTAATTCTTCTTGGGAATACTTTCCAGTTGCAACACCTATGGTGATAAGATTAGAGGCTTTAGCTGCTTTAACGTCTCGAGGCGTATCACCAATGACGAATATATGCTTTCCTTTGTATCCAAAAGAGGTTTGAGCACGATTTAAGGCCTTTTTTACCAAGTAAGATCGGTCGTGATGATCACTTCCAAATCCTCCAAATGAGAAGTATCCATCTAAACCTACCTTCCCTAGTTTAGCATAAGCTATGGTCTCCAGATTTCCGGTAACTAATCCCAAAAGCACTCCTTTTTTTTGAAGTTCCCGTAAAAGTTCATTTACTCCATCCAATGACCGTGTATTCTCGTTATAAACGTTTTTCAGATAATATTTCGCCATATAATCCAAACAGTTCTGGAAGTTTTTCTCTATTTCTTCTTCATTAAAGCCTCCCAACTGTAATACTTCCATCAAGATCTGTGGATCAGTTTTACCAGCATAATTTATGCCACTTATATCCTCTTCCATATGATAAAACTTCTTCACTGCATTTACAAAAGCCTGATAATGGCAGCGAGCTCCTGAAACTAATGTGCCATCAATATCAAATAATATTAAAATCTCATTTTGTTCCATTATTTTTTTCACCTTTATGTGATGTTTTAAGATAGTAGATCTTGAGCTGCTTCTTCTGCTAGCTGAATTACCTCTTTTTCATCTAAAATAAAAACTTCTCTATCCTGCATTAATATCTGGCCATTACAAATCACCGTGTCTACATCACTGCCCTGAGCTGAGTAAACTAGATGAGATAATGGATGTCGATATGGGGTTAAATGAGTTTTATGAAAATTTAATAGAGTTAAATCTGCCTTTTTACCTACTTCTATGGTTCCTATTTCCTTTTCCATTCCTAGAGCTTTAGCTCCATTAATTGTTGCCATTTCAACGACTTGTTGAGCTGAAAGTAGAGTAGAATCCAGATTTTGAATCTTCTGTAATAATGCGGCAGTTTTCATCTCTTCTAATAAATCCAGATTATTATTGGAGGCTGCTCCATCGGTTCCCAATGACACGTTTATTCCTTTATCAATCATTTTAGATACTGGAGAGACGCCCGATGCAAGTTTCATATTACTAATTGGATTGTGGGATAATTTAACTTGATTATTCTTAATTATATCCATTTCAGAATCCGAAAGCCATACTCCATGAGCTGCCAGTACATCGTCTCCTAGAAAGTCTATTTCATTAAGATATTCAAATGGTCGTGCACCATGTGAATTAATAATCTGTTCCACTTCAAACTCGGTTTCACTAACATGAATATGAATTCTAACTCCTAATTCATCTGCCTTTCTCCTAACCCATCTTAAAAGTTCCGTGGAACATGTGTATGGGGCATGCGGTCCCAAAGCAATTTTTATCCTGCCATCTGCGGTGTTATGACATTTCTTTATAATCCGAATGCTTTCTTTAAACTCTTTTTTTCGTTTCTCTTCATCTCCTAAATCTATCATCCCATGGGAAAGCATTCCCCGTAATCCTGATTCATCTACAGCTTTTGCCACATCATCGATGAAGAAATACATGTCATTGAATGTGGTGGTTCCTGATTTTATCATTTCAGCACAAGCCAGTAGAGCACCAGCATAACAGTGTTTACCCTCGATATTATCTTCAGCTGGCCAAATATAATCATTCAACCAAGTATTTAATGGCACGTCATCCGCTAATCCTCTCATTAAAGTCATTGAAAGGTGAGTATGAGTATTTATCAACCCGGGGGTTAAAACTTTCCCTTCACCATTTATAACTTCATCTGCATCATTAGAATTAATATTATCATCTATTTGAGTTATCAAATCATTTTCTATGAGAATAGAACTTTTTTTAATTTCAGAACCTATGATTATGGCGTCTTTAATTAAAATACTTTGATATTCCATTGATAACACCCCGGAATTAATAAATCCGTTAATCTTTTTTTATTAATAAGGAATATTCATTCATTAATAATAATAATTTTAAATAATTCTATTTAATTACAATTTCGTCTGAATTTCCAATGATTTACATGAAAGGTAAGAATAGGATTTATTTTTATCATCTGTTAATAGATTATCATTCAATCCCATTCCTTACTCTTGAAGAATAATAATAATATTAATTGTAAAATTAGATAAATTAGTTACTAAATAATATTAGTTCAAGGCAAATATTTTTTTGCATATTTCATTATTTTACTGATTGATTTAAAAAAATCTTAAATTTTAAATAAATTTGAGGAGGATTTACTATGCAGATTAGAATTGCTCTGCCATCTAAGGGAAGGATAAGTGATCCCGCTGTTAAACTTTTAGAAAAAGCTGGTATAGGTTTGAAGGATAATATTAACAGGAAACTTTTTTCAGAGACTTTTGATGAAGATATCAGTGTCATGTTTACTCGTGCGGCGGATATTCCGGAGTTTGTAGCGGATGGTGCAGCAGATCTGGGGATGACTGGATTAGATTTAATAGAAGAGAACGAAGTCAACGTGGAGATCCTAGAGGATCTGAAGTTTGGAAAAGCTAAGTTAGTGTTAGCTGCACCAGAAGATTCTCATATTAATAATTTATCTGACATTAAGTATGGTTCCATGGTGGCAACTGAGTTCCCGAATCTAACCGAGAAATATTTGAAAACTAAAGGTATACTAACTAAAATAGTTGAGTTAAGTGGTTCCACAGAGATTGCTCCTTTCATTGGGGTTGCAGATATCATAGCAGACCTCACTAGCACTGGAACTACTTTGAAAATGAATCATTTAAAGATTATAGACACTATTCTAGAGAGTTCAATTAAGCTTATTGCTAATAAAGGGAGTTTTCAAANNAGAAAATAGAAGCTATAAGAACTGGTATTAAA
Source organism: Methanobacterium sp. (assembly GCA_003161815.1). GTDB lineage: Archaea > Methanobacteriota > Methanobacteria > Methanobacteriales > Methanobacteriaceae > Methanobacterium_A. The sequence continues at coordinate 8,052 of PMNN01000104.1, forward strand.
GGTGTTTTGGATGCTGAAGGTAAGAAACTTATAATGATGAATGTGTCTGAAAAGTTTTTGGATGATGTTAAGGAGGCTATGCCCGGACTTACGGGACCTACTGTATCTAATGTTCTATCTGATGGTTTTATGGCCGTTCATGCAGTGGCTGATGAAAGAGATGTATTTGAATTAGTTAATAAGCTTAAAAATATAGGTGCAAGAGATATTCTTGTGGTTCCCATCGAACGGATAATATAAAAAAAGGTTAAAAATAGCTAATCTTAACGCATACAATTAGTTTAGAGTCTTTTTCTTATATTATAACAATTTAAAAAAAATTTTTAAAAATTAGATGATCGATTTGAAAATTATAGCATTATGATGCCCATGGAAAAACTTCTCTGGTGGCTNNAGACATCATATTAAAATTTTAGATGAGAATAACGTGATTAAACCAGCCGGCGATGCATATAGTAAACTTTATTTTCTAACGGAGAAAACAGAAGAAAATTATGATGTATTCCAAGAGATCTGGGATAAGCTTGTAAAAAAATAACATAAACACCGGAATTTTTTGAGAGGTAGATAAATGGTAAACTTAGAATTTTTAAACACTTCAATAATTTACATAGCTATTGTTGTGGGAATCACAAATGTTGGTTTATTGCTGGGATTGGTTTACTTTTACTGGAAAAGTTATGAACAGTTGAAATCTAAATTCACTGTAGGCTTATTATATTTTACAGGGATTCTTTTAGCGCAAAATATTCTTGTAACACTGGCTTTAGTCGTGCTTCTTATTCTAGGAAAAGGAGAACTCAATCAATTAGAGGGGTTAGAACACTATTCTATTCTATTATTAGTCAATACAGCGCAGCTTATTGCTCTAATTGTACTATCTAAGATAACTTGGGAATAAAACTTTATTTGAATTCATTTTGTGAGTGAACATAATAAAATCCATTTTTTTCAATTCTTACACCCCTGTAAATAAC
>PMNN01000126.1 GCA_003161815.1 Methanobacterium sp.
ACCCCATTAACTTCGAGCCATGAATAAGATCTATCTATTTAATATAAATTAAATAGGGGGATAAAAGAATTTGACGGATTATACTAAAGATATGTTATATTATTCTGAGAATAAAGGATTGGGCTCTGAAAAATTTAATTACAAATTTAGCCCTATTAAAGAGAGAAAAAGAATACTCTACGGAGTATGTGGAGGAGGGATGGGTCACGCCATACGTAGTGGAGTGGTTATAAAACATTTGCTCGAGAAAAATGATGTAACCACATTCGCCCATGGACGAGCATATCACTATCTCAGAAAAAAATTTAATAATGTATATCAAATCGAAGGTTTCAACACAGTTTATGAATCTAATAAGGTAAACAGCACCAAAACCTTACTCAACGGCATTAAAGATCTTCCCCAGGATCTAATGAACAATCTCACAGCTATGTATGACATCGCCAAGACTTTCGCACCACATATTATAATCTCTGATTTTGAGTTTTACTCTAACCTTTTAAGCAAAATCTTAAGAGTACCATTAATAAGCCTGGATCACACACATGTAGTGACTCATTGCGAAAACAAAGTACCAATTAAATATTTGAAAGATAAATTAAAGGCTGAAGGTGTGGTTCGGTCATTTATACAATTACCCACTATTTATCTCATTACAAGTTTTTTTTATCCCCCATTAACGAATCCAGAAAGAGTTAAAATATTCCCTCCAATTTTAAGAAAAGAAATTTTCGAATTAAAACCTGAAAATGAAGAGCATATTCTTGTATATCAAACTAGTGATTCTAATTTGAAACTTATAGAATTATTAAAGGAATTTGATTACAATTTTATAATTTATGGCTTCTATAAAGAGGAGATAGATGGAAATCTTAGTTTCCGGAATTTTAATGAAGTAGGTTTCTTTGATGTTCTAGCCTCCTCCAAAGCAGTGATAACTAATGGTGGATTTAATGTAATATCCGAAGCTATCTATCTAAATAAGCCCATCTTCAGCATGCCCGTCAAAAAACAATTTGAACAGATACTCAACGCTATTCATCTCGAAAAATTGGGCTATGGAGAATTCCATGATGATCCTGATAAAGCAGATCTCGAGAAATTCTTATTAAACCTAGACATCTACAAGAAAAATATACAATCTAATTTTGTGCATGATGGAAATCATGCCATATTACAGGAGTTGGATGTACTAATTGAAGAATTAACCACTAAATCAAGTCAGATAAATACCGTTAATAAAGCTAAAATAACTTAAAGAATTTAAAAAGTGTGTTATTTTTTTTAAGCTGTAATATATAAAAAAAATGTTCTTTAATAGAATTTCAATATGAAAAGTTCAATTTCCCTAAAGTATCTCCTCTAAGTCCTCTTCTCATAGTCTCTAAGGAAATTATCTCTTCTGGAGATATGTTCCCTAAATTAACATTGGATCCAAATTTAAGTATCAAATAACTCTGCTGATCCTTCAGGGGTGCTTCCCAAATTATTTTGTTTACATTAGTACTTTTTATTATTATTTCCATATCATCCTCTTTAATTTTTCCATCCTCATTATAAATTCCTATCCCTTTACCACCTTCTCGGGCTTCAATTAAAACTTTATCTGCCCCCGCCTTCAAATCAAAATTCACTTGTTTAACACGATCTCGAGCCTTTAATTTACTATCTTTTTTAGGATCCTTTTTTCCCACCTCGGTTAATACCAAGAAATCTCTATCTTTTACTTGTTGGATTAAATTTTCCCGATCCTCCAATGATATGTCTACAGAACCATCTGAAATTTCAATAGCTCCAAATCCTAATTCTTGGGCTTCATCTAAAAATTGTGGTATTTTATTTTGTATGTAAGCCAATTCGAATAATGTTCCGCCAGGGTAAGGTGTTATATCGTATGATGAATATATTTCAGTTTTTTCTTGTATAAGGTCCCTGTTAAGTATAGCTGAAGTTCCCCAGCCTAGTTTTGCAAAGTTTAAATAGTCACCTGAAAGTTCTAATAGGTCTATTAATGACATAAGTCCAATTCCCTTATCTAACATCATAGTAATGCCTGTTCCAGGCTCTTTATTACGATCTGATGTGATAAAACTAAATGCATTCATTAGTATCACCCAAGTTTTTAATGGTCTTTAATTAGTTCAATAACATTTATTGATCAATATTATTAACAACATCATCTATAAGCAAACTTTTAAAATTTACTTATTTAACTTCGTGCTTATATAAATACAAAATAGTTAATAAGTTTTCAAAAATGGAGGTTAAAAAATTGGAGAAGAAAATTCATTACTTTAAAAATCCGGGGAATGAAAATACTGATAAGATCATAGACTTAGTAAAAGCTCGAAAAGAAGATCTAAATATAAGTTATATCGTCATAGCCTCCGCATCGGGTGAATCTGGAGTTAAACTAGCTCAAAAGATAGAAGATGCCCATATAATAAATGTGACTCACCATGCTGGATTTAAAGGTGGAGACAAATTAGAATTGAAGGCAGAATACAGGAAAGAACTTGAAGATAAAGGAGTTCAAATATACACTAGCTCTCATGCATTAAGCGGTGTGGGGAGAGGCATAAGTAATAAATTTAAAGGTGTAACTCCGGTGGAAATTATAGCAGAAACATTACGTCTTTTCTCCCAAGGAGTGAAAGTCTGTGTAGAAATTAGTATCATGGCAGCTGATGGAGGACTCCTACCTACAGATTCTGAAGTTATAGCAATTGGAGGCACCGGAAATGGTGTAGATACAGCATTGGTTTTGAAACCCGCCCACATGAGCAACTTCTTAGATCTTCGGATACATGAAATCATTGCCATGCCAAGACCATAAATCTCATTAAAATTTTTTTTACCAATGATCCCCATCATTGTCCAAAAAACATTCTAATGAAATATTAAGTTCACAATTAATTCATGCTCAAATTTTGATGAGATTTTTCATGATAAAGGTAAAAATTCTTTGTGTAGTAATGAATTATCAGTGAAAAAAACGTTGGTTTTAAATATAAGTTATTATCAATAACACAATTAAGTTTAATAAGATTAAATGTGGGGGTAAGATGTGAAATCTCTTATAAACAATACCATAAAAGAATCCCATAAGAGAAGGGAAAGATCAGCTGTTGATGAGCACAGAACATATGATGACCCTATAGACAACGAACTTCAAGATATAATACAGAGAAGCAGAGCAAAAATATTCGTGATTGGAACAGGAGGGGCAGGAAATAACACTGTTTCAAGACTCACCGAAATAGGAATCGAAGGAGCAGGAACTATATCTGTAAATACCGATGCACAAGACCTATTCTACTCAAAAGCCAATAATAAAATTCTTATTGGAAGAGACACCTGTGGAGGACTTGGCGCTGGAGGCGAACCTGAAGTAGGAGAAGAAAGTGCTGAAGAAAGCGAAGAACATATAAAAAATAAGCTAGATGGAGCAGACATGGTCTTCGTGACCCTTGGATTAGGCGGAGGAACCGGAACCGGTTCCGCACCAGTGATCTCCAAGTTAGCTAAAAAAATCGGTGCTTTAACCATCGCCGTAGCAACTATGCCTTTCAGTGCTGAAGGACTACGCAGAAGAGAAAATGCAGAAAAAGGACTTGAAAAACTACAAAATGCAGCAGATACCGTAATAGTAATACCCAATGACAAGTTACTAGAAGTAGCTCCAAATCTACCAATAAACAAAGCATTTATGGTTGCGGATGAAATCTTAGGAAGAGCTGTAAAAGGAATAACCGAACTCATAACCAAACCCGGTTTAGTAAGTTTGGACTTCGCTGATATCAGAAGCATAATGAAAGGCTCTGGAATGGCTATGATTGGAATGGGTGAGTCAGACTCTGGCGATAGGGCCATAGAGTCCGTACATGAAGCTTTAAATAGCCCACTTTTAGACTTGGATATATCCAATGCCAAAGGAGCATTAATAAACATTTCTGGAAGCTCAGATCTAACTTTACACGAAGCTGAAAAAGTAGTACAAATAGTAGCCGATGAATTAGACCCTGACGCCAACATAATTTGGGGTACTCAAATCCAGGAAGACCTGGACAATACCATTCGAACCACCATAGTGGTTGCTGGTGTGAAATCTCCTCACATCTTTGGTATACCTGGCGAAAAAGAATTTGTCGAAGAAAAACAGAAAGAATCAGTTCCTGAATCAGCTTTGGAAGAATTCATCGACGGTGTTTTTTAATCAAAGTCCTTCAGTAGCATTGAAGGCTGGAAAAGTAAATTTATTTATTTCACCTAACATAGTTCAACTTTAGCTTGCACAATCTTCTAGAAAGGAAAAGTTTATAAATCCCTAGAGTAATAAGCTAATGTTAACTATCCTATGTGATACAATTTCTAGATCTTTTATAATTCTAATTCTATTTATAGAAGAATAATTAATTAGCCGGTATTTTTATGAAATTAGATAAAGAATCTATCATCAGTTTTATAAAACTGAATCAGAGAGTTCTACAGGTAGCTAAAAGACCTGATAGAGATGAATATTATAATGTAGCCAGAATAACCGGATTAGGAGTAGTAATTATAGGGGTTATAGGCTTCATAGTAAGTATAATAGCTCAGCTTGCAGGCAAACTTTAAATTTTAAATAAATTTTTTGATTAACATACATCTTTATAACTTTTACAAATTCAACACTAATTATACATCGAAATTTTAATCGATCTTTTCGTGTATTAATAAAAAAACTAGTTTCAAAATAAATCTAATAAATTAATCAACAAAATTAGAGATTTATATTATAATGTTAAAAATTTCAATTAAATCTGATAGGTAGTGATATTTTTATGATCTATGCAATAAGAACCTTGGTAGGTCAGGAGAAAAATGTGGCTAGAATTATAGCCCGAAATGTAAAAAGCAGCGATCTTGAGGTGAATTCGATCCTGGTTCCTGAAAGTCTAAGAGGTTACATTTTAGTGGAGTCTTCCGGCAAACTGGATATGCAAAACCCTGCATTTAAGGTTCCCCATATGAAAGGTGCCATTGAAGGTGAGATACCATATGAAGAAGTGAAAAGCTTTTTAAACCCCGAGCCCATAATATCTTCTATTAAAAAAGGAAGTATTGTAGAGCTCATATCAGGGCCCTTTAAAGGAGAAAAAGCCAAAGTAGTCAGAATAGATGAATCTAAAGAAGATGTAGTTTTAGAACTTATTGAAGCTGCGGTTCCAATTCCAGTTACAGTTAAAGGTGA
>PMNN01000010.1 GCA_003161815.1 Methanobacterium sp.
CTACATTTCGTACGGATAATATGCCTTTTGGAGGTTTTAAGATGAGTGGTTTGGGAAAGGAAGGTGTGAAATATGCAGTGGAGGATATGACACGTTCTAAGCTGGTAATTATTGGGTGAATTTAAAATAAATTTATTTAAAAACTCATCATATTTTTTTATAATAAGATGTATTTATATGTTATTTCTACTTTTTTTTAGTACATATGTTTAGCCATGGTTTTTGTAAAAACAAGGAATTATCAAAAGAAATAGAATTGTCTAAAAATTGAATTTACCCACCCTTTACCATGAATTTTTTCACCATATTCTCCACCGATACTACCTCTTCTTCGGATGGAATGTCAAGTTTGAATGGATATTCTTTTTCACTGAATCTTTCAAGAAGTATTATGCCATTATCTGTATCTGATTTTATTTCAAAACGTTTTAATTCACCTAAAGGGATGTTTTCAAGCACGTTTAACATCTGCTCTTGGGTTTTCTTATCTAATCCTTTGATAAGGAATTTCATTATGGGCAGATTAGATTCCAAGGAGTACCCAAACTCCAATATTTTCACTTCAATCATTATAAAACACCTCTTTTTCTATTAAATCATCTTTGACTATAAAATTTTATTTCAATTATAATATTAATATCCACCAAAAAATGTAAAATAATTTTTTTTATGGATTAAGTATGAATACACTGTAGTTTAGATAGGATGCTATGCTTACCCAAATTAGGTATGGTATGAGTATTATTGCTGCTGGTTTAGAAACACGGTAGAACACGATGATGTTGATTAATATGGATATCCACAGTATTATTACAAATACTAAACCTCCAAATATGTTGTGGGTGCCGAAAAAAACTAATGACCATAGTACATTTAAGAACAGTTGGATAGCGAATATTAGAATTGCAATTCGTACATCTTTTCGGTCTAAACCTTCTCTCCAAACTAAAAACAAAGATATTCCCATCAGAACATATAGTGTGCTCCATATAGGTCCAAAAGCCCAGTTTGGTGGTGTCCATCCTGGTTTGGGTAAAGAAACGTACCAAGTGGTTATTTCTTTTAAAGTATAAATTGTTCCCACTGATCCCGCTAAAAATACAATTAATATGGAAATAATTAATTTAGGGATCTCACGAATACTAAAACTATTCATCTACTTTAACCTCCCCATTTTTTAAATCTTATCCTAATTCCATCTACTGAACTATTTTATTTCATAATTATTATTATCTCATGTATATATGAATATTTTTGATGCCCACTTATTAAAATATTAATTTGTGGTTTTTTGATTATTTTAAATAGCAAATAACATAGTAAATGTTTAAATAGAGAAAGAAAAAAATGATCACTATATAAAAGTCAGGGATGAAGATAGTGCCAATTGCAGGGATACCATTTATGGTTTTAGTTGTAGTCTTCTGTTCAATTGGTTTCTAGATTGATGCTTACTACTCAGATATTACAGGAGACAGGAAAATGAACTCTGATTTTCTAGAAGATAAAGAAATAATCGTAGCCTCTAACAGAGGCCCAGTAGTATTTAAAAGATATGAAAAAGGAAAAATCGAACTAATACGCGGTGCAGGGGGGATAGTCGGTTCGATGATACCTTTTTTGAAAAAAACACATGGAAAATGGGTTTCTTCTGCAATNNAATCCTTTATTGTGGTTTATTCATCATTCTATGTGGAATCCACCATATTCACCATGTGCAGACGATGAATTGCATCAAGCATGGGATTCATACCAACATGTGAACTCTATGTTTGCAGCAGCGATAGGGGAAGATGTATGTAAATCAGAGAAGACTCCAATAGTAATGTTACAGGATTATCACCTCTATTTAACACCTAAATTGATAAGAAAGCAGCATCCAGATGTTCTTATGAGTCAATTCGTCCACATACCATTCCCCCCACCAGAAATATTCCAGCAATTGCCCAATCACATGCAAATCGAGATATTAGACAGTATGCTGACAAATAATGTTTTAGGATTCCATATTCCACGTTATATGAACAATTTTTTGCAAACAATTAAACTTCTTCTACCAAACACTTCGGTGGATGACATAAAAGGAGACATTCTATATAAAGGACATGTCTGCCATGTAAAAACCTATCCTATCAGTGTTGATATGGAAACACTCCAGACACACGCACAAGATACGAATGTCATTGCTAAGGAAGCAGAAGTAGATGAAATGATTGGTGACTGCAAGTTAATCTACAGAACAGACAGAACAGACTTATCTAAGAATATTATCAGAGGATTCCAGGCTTATGACATGTTTCTAGAGAAATATCCAGAATGGAGAGAAAAAGTTAAGTTTGTAGCAACTTTAATGCCCTCAAGACTAGATATAAAGATCTACAGAGAATACACCGATAAAATAAAAGACATAGTTAAGGAAATCAACGAGAAATATGCAACTCCAGATTGGCAACCAATTAAATACATTTGTAGGGGAGATTACAACTTAGTAATTGCTCTTTTGAAAAGATATGATGTTTTAATGGTTAATCCTATATTAGATGGAATGAATATCGTAGCCAAAGAAGGGAGTGTCGTGAACGAAAATAATGGTGTTTTAATCCTTTCTACTGGAGCAGGATGTTATGAAGAATTAAAAGATGGAGCAATTTGCATAAATCCTTTTGATTTAAGGCAGACTGCAGAATCAATCGATGTGGCTTTATTAATGGATGAAACAGTCAAAGCCCAGATGATTGCCAAAACAAGAACAGCTATTCAAATAAATGACCTGAATAAATGGGTATCCGATCAATTAAAAGACATTGAGGCTGTTATGCATGAAAGATTAAAACTTAAATCTAATAAAAACCCTGAGGAATCTCGATTCGAAATGAATTGAATTAAATGTTTTCTTAAGATAATTTGGATAATCCCTAAATAAATAATACTAATGATTTTTTAATTTCTAACAATTGAAAGGATAGTGTTTAATGTCGATTCAACTTCATGATTCCTTAAAAATAGCAGAAAAAGAGAAGGCTTTGCCAAAAGTTATTGCATACAACAGAATTGATGGTCCAGGATCCAGTTTAGATTTAAGCGAATTTCAGCAGACATTCTGGAAAATACCAAATATACAAGATAAAGATGATCCTGCAATAAAATGGACAGGTAATCTTCCAAGAACAATAGGTATAACCATAGATAC
>PMNN01000282.1 GCA_003161815.1 Methanobacterium sp.
GTGTCAGTAATACCATTGGAATTTCTATGGGTGAATTGGGTAAATATACTAGGGTGGTGGCGCCACTTTTTGGTTCTCCTTTAACATTTGCCTCTGTGGATGTTGAATCAGCACCGGGACAGCTTGATATCCACAACATCCGGAAATTTTTAGACCAATTCATTCCATAAACATTGAATAATATCTTTATTTCGTATATTAAGGAGCTCTAGTTCCAATATTTTCAATTACCTGAAAGAGATTCAAGTAAAGTAATACTTTTATTTGAAATATATTCAAATAAAAAAATTTGCTAAGGTGCCGGTAAGGGTCACTTAACGGATCTAAAAAAGAATTATTAACCGTTATTTAATGTTTTAAAGCCCTTATATTATCAGGTTTTACAAATTTTTTTTTATTCGATTTTTATCTTCTAAAGTATTAATTTCCAACTTCATAATTCACTTTTTCTTTATTCATTTCTATTTGGAGTTTCTTCATTTATCATCATTTCAAATTCTCCGGATCCGCTTTAAACATGTGCTCTAAAAATTATATTTTCCCTAAAAAATTTTATTAATGTCATTGGTTCTACAGCTTGGTTGGCGTAAACTGGCCCGTCAGATCAATACATGCGATAGCAGGTCATCCACAAAAACTAATTCATCACTAGTTGTTAAAACTTCATCTTATAATCCCATACCTAGTTTCCACTAAATGTGGAAAAATATACCTCGATTAAATTTTCCTCTTTATACTATATACATTACGTGTATGACAGATTACTAAACGAGCCCGAAAATGCTTGAAAAACCTTAATATTATCTAAAATAAAAAATAGTATTCAGCGATGAAAACCATAGCCTAAGCAACAGATGAGAAATAAAAGAAATCAAGCTAAAAAACGAATATTACGACATATCGCTACTTAAAAAAAACTCTTTCAATCAAATATTTCGCTATTGTATTCTATAAATAATGATTATAGATTAAGTAAGAGGATTTACTGTGCTTAAAATTTTAAAAAAAAGTGGAGAGTGTGATTAGCTTAGTTCAGCTAATCTTTTAACTCTTTTCATCATATTAGGATGAGTTGAAAATAATTCTGAAACTTTACTACCCACACCTATCTTGGTAGGAGTGTATTTAAGTTCCTCGAGTTCAGATTCACTGATAGAGCCATCTCCATTTGTATCAATCATTTTGAAATCATCTATTTCATTACCAGCATCTGAAATATCATTAACAAAAAATGCTTTTACACCCTCAATTTCTTTAACTGAATCCTCAGAAGCTGTGGCTGATCCATATACTAGTTTATATAGGGCACTAGCAAGTTCATAAGGTGGGTTACCTAATTCTATACTTCCCTGATCTGCATAGTACTCTCTAATCCTTGATACAAAGAGAACTATTAACTGCGCCGCGAAATAACCTGCTAAAGCAGCTATACCAATAATTCCTGAATTATTATTCCCTCCTCTGTTATTAAAGAGGGTACTGATGAAGATGAAATAGAAGATTAATGGAACAGCACTTACCAGGGTGATGACGGCCATGTCTCGGTGTCGTATATGGGATAATTCATGCCCTAAAACTGCTTTTAATTCACCTTTATCCAGTAAGCCGAGTATTCCCCTGGTTACACAAACTCTTCCATCTCTTTTGGATTTACCAAAAGCAAAAGCATTTGGGATATTAACTTCAGATACACCTACTTTAGGTTTGGGTATGCCTGCTTTCATCGCTAGGTCTTCCACCATTTCATGTAAGTGGGGGGCTTCCTGTTCGGAGACGTATCTCACTTTCATGGTCGTCTCAACTAACTTGGGTCCCAAGAAGTACTGGCTTAATATGATGGCGATGGCTATTAATGCATATAAGGCGGTTCCCCCAAATCTAAAGTAATAGCCTACCGCTGTAATTATTACATACAGTAATGAAAATAGTAGTGCAATTGCTAAGTACAGTCTTATAGTCAATCTAAATGAGCTTAATTTTTCCATATTTTTTATCACCTTGAATTAGTTCTCAATTTTGAGATTTAATTGTAATTTTGTAAAAAATAAATTGATGTGATGATTTATAAAAATATTGTATGGTACATCTAAAAAATAAATTATAATTATCTACAAATAAAGTTTTGTTTTAATATAAATATCTAGTTAATGTAAAACTGGATTATATTTCTAAAATATATAAAAAAATTATAAATTGATGTTTATTTCCGTCTTTTAAACCAATATCTATAAACAACGTAAATAACAACTAATATGATCAGTGCAACACTGATAATATCCAGATAACTGAAGTAACTTTCTATTGTAGGCCAACTGGGACCTAGTAAAACACCGATATACCCAAGTGCAAAGACATATGGTACTGACCCAATTATGGTATATATAATGAATTTTTTAAGATCCATCTCAGCTATTCCGGCAGGTAATGATATAAAGGTTCTGATTACTGGCAGAAGTCTGCTAATTAGAACTGCCTCATGACCATATTTTTTAAACCATTCATCTGCTAAATCAAGCTTAGTGGGGGTAATAAAAATATATTTACCGTAATTTTCAAGTAAAGGCCTACCTCCCCAAAGCCCAATAAAATAGACGATCAGGGATCCAAAAAGGTTTCCCAGAACTCCCACTAGAGTAATTCCCAATAGTGTCATTTTACCTTGATAAACAGCAAAACCAGCAAAGGGCATTATAACAAAACTTGGAAGAGGAACACATGCACTTTCCAGGGTCATACTAATGAATATACCCCAGTAACCCAGAGATTCAATTAGATTAATAATTGAATTACTTATATATTCAACAAATCCTACCATAACATTAAAATGAATAACTTTATATAAATCTTTATTCCCATGTCACACCCCAATCTCAACCCACCCAGTTACCCTCGTTTTTACTAATGGGAATTAAAAACCGGATTTCCATGAATATTATTAATTACTCAAACATTTTGAAGCCTGAGGATCAAAACCATAATCGAGTAACTTGAAAAAAAATAAGATAAATAATGATTTCAAAAATTTTTTAAGATTAAGACCCCAATTTTAAATTAAAAGCTTTAAGCTAATTCAAAAAAAATGATAAATATAGTGAATGAGGAAATTTTACAGTTTTTACATAGTATAGGCGTAGATAATAGATTTATAAGTCTTTGGAATAACTTTTTGTTCATTAACAACCTTAAATTCTCCAGATTCTCCAGAAGAAAAGAAGAATTATTCAAAGCCAAATTCCCGCAATGGGAGGTTATAAGATCCAAAGTTTTCCAGAAAATGTGTATCCGTGCTTCCCGGGTTTTAAGCAAATCCATAACCCCAAGGGAAACCATATTTATAAGTAATGATAAATCTTGCGCTAATCTGACACTTTATGTAATTTTAGAATCATACACTAGGAAATATGGTATCAAAATCATAAGTGGTGAAGAAGATATATTAGAATGTAGAGTGGATTGTGTTGCTTCACCCCTGACGCTTGACGGTGAAGTGGAAAATAATATAAATCAAATATTCCATGGTAAAAAAATCATGCCTATTAGTTTAAATACAAAATTTAAGGCTATAAAAATTATTTATCCATTAATAAATATTCCTGAATCTTGGATCGAATCATGGATTCAAAAAAATATTTTATCATGCATAAATTCACCTGAAAATAGGGTCTCTCAAGATTTACTAAAATTTTTAGAAGAATTCATTCCTAATGTACGTGAGAATATATTAAAATCATCTATGTTTGTTTCCAAATGAATATTAGATTTATTTACGGTTCCAAATATGTAATGTAGTTTAAGAGCTTTACATCTAATAAAATTCTGTCAAATGATTGTATAAATTATTTAAGTTATTGTTTTGTTGTTTCAAAACATATCAGAATATTATTTATGAATTTTTGTAAAGTCTCATCATAGAGACCATGTTTAATCCGACCATTATATCTTTCAAGATTGATCATATATACAAATGTGGTTATGGTTAGTCCTAGGGTTTTAGGGTCTACTTTAATATCTGGGATATTCCCTTTAATGAATTCACCTACAAAGTTAGTAGTTTCTCCCATGGTACCATCGGATTCTATATTATCTTCATTAACCGATAATCGAAAAACTTCAATATTATCCAAACTAAATTTTGCAAATCTTTTGACAAACGCTTCCAAAAAATCTTTAGGGTCCTTAAATTTATGATCTAAATCATGAATTTGTAAAAACTCATCTGTCAATTTATTAACATTATAAATCATAACCTGGTCGAAAAGATTTTTTTTAGTTCCAAATTTCCGGAACAAAGTCATCTCAGTGAAACCTGACTCCTCAGCTATACCTCTGGTGGTGGCGGCATCATATCCTTTTTTAGAAAATACTTTCAATCCAGCATCTAAAATTTTCTGCTCTGTTTTATTAGTCATATAAACCATCTTTAACGAATTCTAATTTCCCTTTTTTTAAATCTTCAAATCTCGAAGGATAATTAATATTTACACCAAGAGAATACTAATTTAATGATTAATCATACAATATAAGATATCTATGAAGTTTTCTATTGTCTTTTCTTCATCATTAAAAGAAGCTGTGCGTCCATGATACTTATCAAGATTGAGTGCATATAAAAATGCAATTATACAAATTCCATATGTTCTATAATCTATTCTTTTGTTAGGCACATTTTTTTTAATATATTCGACAACATCATCTATAACTTCTCCTTGAAAAGATTCACATATCGCGTTATCTTCAGTGACAGTTAAATGAAAAAATTCAAAAGTGTCATGAGAAAATTTCACAAGATTTCTGAGGTAAGTTTCTAAAAAATCATNNTAACTCTAGTGGCAGCAGCATCATATCCTTTTTTAGCAAATACTTTTAAAGCAGCATCCAAAATTTTATTCTCAGTTTTATCAGTCATAACAATCATCTATCACAAATTATTAAAAAAAATGAATAATAAAAAATATCTTTTTATTATCCTAACGAAGATGTAAAATTTAGTTTTATTAAAAATTAATTAATCATTATTAAGTTTTTAAATTTTTATGATCTTATTCAAGATAAACATATAATGATTTATCATCATCAATTTTAAAGGTTTTCATAAACTCTCTATAATAATTTGTCCCTAATTACACCCCAGTTACACCAAATCCTTATTTCATTCACATTTTTAGAAA
>PMNN01000268.1 GCA_003161815.1 Methanobacterium sp.
ATGGGGGCCTGTTTTTTTTTATTTTTATAATATATTTTATTTTTTTTTACCCTTCTACTTTTGGTGTAATTAAATCTGATGGATTAATAAAGAAAAGAGCTATACCATCAATTATTAGCCAGATACCTATTAATATGGCTAGGTAGAATGGGTTAAACGCGTAAAATGCTAATATAATGTACAGAATACCGAGTATAATCCCTACTCCACCTGCTCCTTTGTTGACCGTGCTTGCACCGAAAAGACTGAATACTCCAGATATTATCAAGAAAAATCCTGCAAAATATAACCAGAAACTCACTATAGCACTAAAGAGGAGTATATGTCCAAATAAACCGATTCCAACTATAATGGCAAGAATACCTAATATTAACTGCACTATACTGACGCCTTTACTGGTAGTCCATGTATCAAAGCTTTTAACGAAAAGCCAAATTCCTAAAAATAAGATTCCCAATCCTGCTAGGACACTAGCAGTGAAAATACTGATTAAAGGAAATGCTATCACTAAAATACCTAGTATTATTGCTAAAACTCCCAACAACATATTTCTTCCTTCAGCCATGATTAAAAACCCCCTTAGATTTGTTAAAAACAGGCCCTATTTGTAATATTTGTTTATTAGACAATATAAAATTTTACTCATCTAAGGGATGAAAGTTATTCCCGCTTAAAATGGAAAGAGAATTAAGAAAAAATAAACCAAAACTTATTAATTATTTTAATAGAAAAAAATTAATTTATAAAAAATTTATAAAAAAAATAGTAATATTATTAAACTCTTTTTAAAACATTTAATCCCTGAATCGTTGCCACTAGGACTTCATTAGCTAAACCGGCAAATACACCGTTTTCCACCACTCCGGGTATAGAATTCAGCATTACTTCAAGCTCCTTTGGTTCTGAAATATTATCAAATTTAACATCGATCACGAAATTACCATTATCGGTTATTACGGGTCCATCTTTACGTTCAGCCATCCTTAAATCAGGTTGGCCCCCCATGTTCACCAGTTGTTTTTTTACAACTCTTAAGGCTAGGGGAATTACTTCAACAGGTACTGGGAATTTCCCAAGTTCATCAACCATCTTGGAATCATCTACAATCACCACAAATTTATCCGCCGACTGGTCTACAATCTTTTCCAGGGTGTGGGCTGCACCTCCACCTTTAATGAGATTCAATTGCGGATCCACTTCATCTGCTCCATCCACGGCTAAATTCACATCATGTTCTTCTAGAGTAGTTAAGGGAATTCCTGAATCACTGGCTAGGTATAATGATTGATAAGATGTGGGTATTCCTAGAACTTCCAATTCTTCATTCTTTATTTTCTCTGCCAGTTTTTCTATGAAATAGTGAGTAGTGGATCCAGTTCCCAATCCAACCACATCTCCATCCTTTACCCATTTAACGGCTTCGTAGCCCACTATTTTCTTAAGATTCATAGGATTGAACCTCTAAACATTTTTTTTAATTAATTCCTTAAATTAAAATTTACTACTCATTTATTTATAGTTTCAAACGGACTAAACACAGATCCAATCCTTTAGGGCATTTAAATGCAGGTTTTCCAATGTTTTCGATGATTTTGCATCGATCTTTCTTGAGTAAACCCTCTGGAAAACATTGATCCTTCATACTGCAATCAAAGTCACATTCAGTAGGATTGAATATAATATTTGATCCCTCAAAAACCCTTTTAGAATCAATTAAAACGTCAACATCGGCTAGTTCAACATCAACCACCCTAACTTTACCTCCTTCATGGATAGGGCAGGGGTGTTGAGTATCTTTAACCTCTTTAATAATATATATTCTACCCTCTTCTAGAGTGTCTATGCAAGTATTTTTGAATCTACAACTTCCGCACTGTGAAGAGGAACCTTGATGCATAAATTCAAGTCCTTCAACTGCTAAACTAGTTCCAATTAATGTAATCATTGTATAACCCTCTTATTTTAAGTGCCCTGAAATATAAATAAAATTTATTTTGATGATATTAAAAAAGTTCTAATAATTTATAGTTTCATTTAAATGAGTGTATAACTTACTATGTATTAATTTTTTACTATATAGGATGAAATTTTTTATTCCTGTAATGATTAGAAAGCATTTAATAAAATAATATTATAATCTAAACAATATCTTAATGAGGAGTGTTCTATAGACAAGAAATTGCTAATTATGATTTCATGCATTATGGTAGTTATAATAGGATTATCTGGATGTATAAGCTTTAATAAGAGCGTTAATAACACTTCTTCAATTAAAAATTACACCATATACGGTGTTAGTTTTAATTATCCTGGTAGTTGGCACGTATCTATACCTCCTCATAGTGAAAGAACGGTAGTTATTGGTTCTAATGATCCTATTTTTAGCAAGGCTGAATTGCAGATTCAATTGAAGTCTAATAATGGATTGTCAGAACAGAATAATTATTGAAATGCAGCAAAATAACTTGTTTGATGGATCTACTAGGATCTCAAATGATACCATCACCTTAGATGGTGAAAAAGCTTATGAAAACATATACTTTGATAATAATACTTTGAAGAATATGAGAGTCAATCAAATTTATTTCGTGAAAAATGATACAACATATGTAATTACTCTTCAAGCCAATACTACAAACTTTGACAATGAAAAATCAAACTTTAATATCATCCTCAACAGTTTCAAAGTTATAAATATCTAAAAATAATAAATGGAGGTTCTTTATATTGAATAAGAGTATTATAATTTTTATATCGGTTTTATTAGTATTCATTGTTGGGATATCTGGATGTATAAATTTTAACAATGAAATAATACTTCTGCAGTGAAAAATTATTCTGGATATAACGTTAGTTTTAATTATCCTCAAAATTGGCATTTAACCACATTTGTAGACAAATCAGGAGAGAATCATATGATAGTTGTCACAGAAAACGCATCATCATTTAACCCTACCCTATTCGAGGTTCAATCGATAAATAATAATGGAATGTCCGAGCAGGATGCAATTAATGAAATGCAAAACAGTACTATGGATGGTGCAACCAAAATCTCAAATGATACAATCACCTTAGATGGTGAAACAGCTTACGAAAACATTTTCTTAGTTAATAATACCCATGAAACTGATATGAAAGTTAACCATATATACTTCGAGAAAAACGGTATAACATATGCAATTACTCTTCAAGCTCGTGAAATATACTATGATAGTGAGAAATCAAATTTCGATATATTCCTCAAGAGTTTCAAAGTTATGAATAACTGAAATAATTTTATTCATCTAAATTATTTTAATTTTTTCTCCATAGAATTATTTCTTGGGAAGCTTTATATCACGCCAGTGATGGTGGCTAACGTCTCCGCAGCATCCTTTGTAAGTCCCCGATCACCTAATATTGTATATCTCTCCTTGCGGATTGTATGAGCTATTGTTAATGCTTTTATAATATATTCTGGTTCAATTCCTATTTCATCGGCGGTGGTTGGTGCTTTTACAGTCTTTAGAGTATCTTTGATGTATTTCCAATCTCCTCCATGGAGATACATCATCATTATGGTACCTAAGCCGCATTGTTCACCGTGCAGAGCGGGTTTTGGAGCTACTTTATCAAGCGCGTGGCTAAATTTGTGTTCTGAACCACTGGCTGGTCTGCTGGTTCCAGCAATGCTTATAGCCATGCCACTGCTAATTAAAGCTTTAACCACTAATTCTGAACTTTCTATAAGTCCCTCTTTTATAGCATCTGCAGATTTCATGGTCATCTTAGCTGTCATTAATGATAATGCTGCAGCTGAATCACTGAAATCTTCATTTAATAGACGATAAGCTAGTTTCCAATCCATAACTGCTGTATGGTTTGATACCACATCACCAAACCCGGCTGCTAGAAGTCGGAAAGGTGCTTTGCTAATAATTCTAGTGTCAGCTATAACTCCTATAGGTGATTCAGCCGGTAATGATACACTGCCACCGCCATCTTTAATAGAAACTCGTGGGGAGGCTATTCCATCATGTGATGCTGCCGTGGGCACGCTGATGAAGTTTACACCCGACTGGGTTGATGCGAGTTTAGCTACATCAATAACTTTTCCTCCTCCTACTCCTAGAACCAAGGAACTATCTTTAATGGTATCCTGAACTATTGAAACAGAGTCTATTGAGGCATTATTGATAATTATACATTCTACTTCAAAACCAGTATTTTGAAGGCTATCCACTGCGGTTTCTCCCCCTATTTTCAAGGTATTAGAACCAGTGACTACTAATACTTTGCCTTTGAATCTTAAATCTCGGCAGATAGTGCCGGTTCCATTTATTATCCCCGGGCCGGTGTGAATTTCCCTTGGTAGTTGAATTTTTCTGAAGTCCATTTTTATTTCATCCCTTAATTGATGATTAGAAACTCTAAATTAAAATAATTTTTTGATTTTAAAACATTGAATTTTATTAGTCAAACATTAATAATGNNATTTTGTTAGTCAAACATTAATAATGGGATAGTTCCAAAATACTTTTAAGAATTATTATATCGTTTTTTAACAAAAAATTTTATGTAAACCAAAAAATTGAATAACGTTTATAGATAATTTAGGCAATATTAATGATAATCTTAACTAAAAAATAAAATAGAAATTTTGGTTTATGTATTGTAAGAAATTAGTCAATATCTATTAAATTTATTATTATGATATTCAAGATGGAGTAAA
>PMNN01000239.1 GCA_003161815.1 Methanobacterium sp.
CCTTCTAATTCTAAATATTCTTTAATCGTATCGATGGGTACTGGGGGTTTACTATCATCTTTGTAAGTCATGTAAATGTCTAATAGTTTTTCATTGAGTGTTGACATGTAATTTCCTCGCTTTTATTAATATCAATTCTTCGTGATTCCCTTCTGAGATAATCCATGTTAATTTATCTCCTTTTTTTATTCCACAATTTTCAACCCATATTTTGGGTAAATATGCGAAATAAGATCCGTTAATTTTTTGGATTGATACTGTTTTTAGTTCTATTATAAANNTTTTAACAAGATTTTAGAAACTAGTTTCCATTTTAATTTAACTAAGAAACTAGTTTCTAAATAATAAACTATATTAATAACCATATGATATACAATATTGAAAGGAAGAGGAGGATCCATGATAACTACAGGTAAAAAGTTAATGACTAAACTAGAAATGGCTAGAAGAATTTGGATAATTCGTGATATTTTAGATAAGCCATTAAGACAAAAAGATATATTAAAATTATGGAGAAAACGAGGTAAAATTGAATATGAAGAAAGTAAACAAATGATTACTAAAGGAATGTTACTCAGTGCTCCTAATGGAATGAAAAATGTTACATTTGAAGAAATGATGGTCGTTGGAAGAGTGGAGGGTGCTCCCAGTGAAGCGAGTCTCCCCGATGGGGTGAGATATGTTACCTTAGATGATATTAAAATATATAAACCTAAAAAGTTAAGCGATGGAATTGGAATTAGTAAAAGCAGTTTATCAAAAATAATCAATGGGTATAAAGAGAATGGTAAATACTATCCGGGCTTAGTAGAGGAAGGTATACTTAAAAAAACATTTGTTGAAGATGAAGTGGGATATTCCCTTGTAAACAATATTAAACCATTAACTAAAATATTAATTGAATTTAGTAATCCTCTATTCTCTAAATCGTTTATAACAGAACTGAGAAAAGATTTAATCAATTCAGAATATGCAAAAAAGTTAATTAATTTAGATTTAGTTAAAAAGATAGGATATGAGATGAATGAAGAGGAACTGAATTTTACATTGACAATCCTAAAAATATCACCTTCTGCTCTTTTAGAATTTCTAAGGGAAATCGATAAACAGAAATCATTTAAAAAAAATCCTCAAGGTGGGAAAATTCCGAAAGGCATCTTTTTATCATCAGAAAAAGCGAAAAGGATGCGTCTTATGGACTTACAATTTCAAGCATATACTGATATAAGTGAATTTAATCCAGTAGAAGAAAAAACGACATTTAACCCACCATGTCCTGTTGAAGTTAAATTTGAGATAAAAACAACTTTTAAAACAGAAAACGGAGAATTTAAGCACGTAAGCAAATTACAAAGAAGTTCATTTAAATTATTATCTAAATTATTATCTAAGGAGGAGCAAAAAGAAGAAATAAAAAAAACTTGGAAACTTCTGGAACAATTAAAATCACAATTAAAATCGATACCATTTCCCGAATTAACAGTTGAAGGAAGTGAAAAAATAGATAAGAGATTTACTTTAGAGTCTTCACCACTATCCTATGAAAAAAAACATTCCTAATTTGATTTTTATCTTTTATCCAGTTCTTTTCGGACTCCTTTATCAATCNNATCTAGTTCTTTTCGAACTCCTTTATCAATTAAAAGATCTTTAACAAGATTTAATTCTCTTTTCATTTCAGCCATTTCTTCTTCTTTTGTTTTATTTTCTTCATCTCTGGTTTTACGTTCTTTTCTTAATTCTTCAAGTATATTATCATATTCTTTTGTTGTAATTTCTCTTGTAATGACTTTTTCTATGCTTAAATCTTCTACAACTCGTTTATATTGTTCTTTTAATGCATTTATATCTAATTTGAAATATGCATCTGTAACTTTGTCAATACTGTGTCCTAACATCCATTGAGTTGATATTTCAGGTACATTATTCTTATTTAAAGTAGAAGCGAAGTATTTTCTAAGTTTATGTGATGTAAAAAATCTATGATGTCCTACAAAACCAAAATCGCATTTATCATTTATTTCTATGAAATAATGGTTAAAAGAATTATTATCGATTTGATGTCCTTTTGATTCAAAAAGTGAGTCATTCATACTAGTTATTGGTTTGTTATTTTTAATTCTCTCCAGGAGATAATAGACTATAGATTGTGTAGATTCTGGACTACTAAACGTCATGAAAGGCATTTTGGTTTTATATCTCTTTATCTGCCATGTAGGAATGATATCTTCTATCTTTTCCAGTACTTTTTCAGCTAATAAATATATATCAAACTGTTCTTTTACAGATGGTTTGTAATATGTTGAAATTGCAGTTAAGAAATCATTATATGTTAAATGTATTATTTCAGCTCTTCCCATGCCACTGGAAGACATTAAAAGTAGTATTGCTTTATATTTTAAGTTACAGTATTCTAATGCCCTTAAAATATGTTCTTTTCCTACAATATCATCAGTAGTGATCATCCGTTTATTATTTTCTTGTTTTAATCTAATCTTTGGAATTTCAATATCAAACTCATTATAGAATGAACGAACCGTTATCATAAAATCTTTTATGTAGCTTGTAGATTTCTGTTCCCCTATCAAATGATGTAAGAAATCATTAAGATATTTTTTTATATGACGTTTTTTCATCCTAATTCTTTGCTCTTCATCATTTTCAGCTTCTTCAATTAATTCGGTAGGAGTTTTATCTAGAAAAACACAATAATTGAAAATTCGCAAAATATATTGTTCCTTAGTAGATGTCCTGACTTGTCTAGAGTTTAAAAATTCTTGAAAGTGAGCATCGTTAATTATATCTTCTCTAATCATATAGATACTATAGAGTACATACTATAAAAACTTAGATTAATTTAAGTTAACTAAAATAATTAGTATTATCTTTAAATTATTGATCGAAATGTAGATGTTTCTAAAATGACAATGGTTTGGTTTAAGAAATTTGGATGGATTTATAGGCCTACATCAGTTATTGAGGGAATTATTACCATTCTAACTTTTTTATTGTGTCTACAGATCTTTCTTTTTGTAGATTCCCATTCACACTCTGTAAGTGATACTTTCTACGGAGTTTTCCCGTATATAGTATCATATCTCGTCGTTGCAGGATGGATAGCATCAAAAACATTGAATAAATAGAATTATCAAAAATTGGTTCTGTCTACATAAAATATATGAATAAATTGTTTGTTAATTTTTCAAGATAATATTGACTACTTCCAATATCCTAATACCTCTTTATTTTGTTTAAAAATTGAACACAAAAATTGAACAATATGATACAATAAGTTTTTTTTTCACTTGCAATGTATGTCCCTTTTTTGGTGATTATTGTCACAAATTTGTTCATTTATTGTAATTAATGAAATTATTTATATCAATTTTATTTCATTTTAGTTTACAAAATTGTAATTTTATAATGAGAACAATCGAAACATGGCATGATTTGGGTATAATTTGGGAAAATCCACTTATACAATCATTAAGTACTTTATAGTGTGCAGTGTGTAAAAAACCACTGCACATCCCCCCAATATTAAACACTCGATTATGTTTCCCCAGGTAAATTGCCTCCGTTTTTACCGGGGGATCCATTAATCATATTCAAAAATAAGGATAATTGTTATGAGGGAAGTATTTTTTTTGAAATTCATGGAATATTTTTAAAACGAATTAATTAAAAGTAGCATAATGGGGAAAAAATTATTGTTATTATGTATTATTGTATCAATTAGTATGATTACAGGTTATATTAGTTATGTACCCAGATAATATACTATTTCTATCTATCTGCTTTACTCATTGTAGCATATTTAGTTATTATCTTCCTGCTTTGGGCACGTGGAAAAAATGGAAACTTTTTTGAGTTGTTAAAAGAGATTTAGGCTTAATAGGAGATATTGATGTCCATTAGTAATTCGTGTAATATAAAATTTCCAGATTTCTTAAAAAACCAAATAATTATTTTATATTGGGTATTCTTTTATTGGCCTTTATTTTACACATATCTACACATACTTAATTTTAACATGATTAAGCATAATTTTAGCCTCAGCTGCCTTATCGGTGCTATAATTCAATTATTTTAATGCTTTAAAAGGAGATGATAATCAGATCATTATCTTAGACAGTGCTAAGAGATATTTCTTAACAACACTCCAAGTATTTTTATGTTAATTGTTTTGATCTGATTAAAATATCTTCTTCAGTTACCAAAAGTCTTAACAAGCGTCCCCATTGGATTTATAGCCCTTTATTTGAATATTTTCATATTTGCTATTGCTATAATTTTGTTTGTATTGTTAATTTCTACTACTCTCCGATTTTTAATTGAAGGACTTTATTTATCATTAAAATGCACCATTAAACTTGAAAATTAATTTGCCAAATATTATTAATTTTCATTAATATGATAATAATATGCATAATAGTTTGCAGGATATAATATTAATAATTTTACTGAATTACCTTTTAAACATTATATCGTACTTTTTTTTATTGGTAAATACTGTTTTTATCTATTAATTTGTTGATTCACCGTCATATCTTGATATCTAAATTTTGGATAATCGATCCATAACCTTATTATAAATGCCACATATAGTTAAAATAAGAAATAACAGGTTGTGGGATAAAAGTTTGGCATATTATTTCAAACCAGGGAGGCATGTTCTTTATGAAAAAGAATTATTTTCTTATTATGTTATTAATTTTAATAACAACCCTTTTAATAGGAGCAGCTTCAACAACAACCTTAAATAGCAGTATAATCACCCAAAAAGCAGTGCAAACATCTTTAACAGCAAACTCAGTGACATACCCTATTAAAACAGTTTCATCCACCTCTAAAAATTATTTGATAGACTCTGGTGCCCATAAATTTTATT
>PMNN01000074.1 GCA_003161815.1 Methanobacterium sp.
ATAAAAATATTATAAATTATTAAAATAAAAAAAAAATAGTTTAAAATAATTAAATGAAAAGAAAGTAATTTTTCCTATCCAAAAATACTTTAAACTACTGAAATTTTTTTAATTAGTTGTTGGCTGTTGTAATATTCCCGTAGGTACAATATCAGTGATCTTCCGCATCTTCTGCAGTAAACCTTTTTTACCTTTACCAATTAAAGCGTGCTCTAAAACATCACTCAAAGTTTCTACTGGAATAATTTTTACTTTTTTCTTATACCTATCCTCTATGAAAACATCTTCCATATTAGTTTTTGGAATCAGAACCGTTTTAATACCCGCTTCAGCAGCAGCCTCTATTTTACCAGTTACACCACCCACCGGAAGTACATCACCCCGTACACTTAAAGAACCAGTAAGAGCCACCGACTGATCAACGGGAATATTCTCCAAGGCAGATACAACTGCGGTAGCAACGGAAACACTGGCGCTGTCACCTTCCACACCATCATAAGCCTGCAAGAATTGAATGTGAATATCATGATTAGCTATATTTGTGCCGGTATTCTTTTTAATAAGTGCACTAACATTGGTTACAGCTTCTCTAGCAATCTCACCCAATTTACCTGTAGCAATTATTTTACCCTCCAAACTACTCTGCGCTGGCGCTGCCTCAGCAGCAATAGGGAGTATAATTCCACTTCTATCTCCAACTATAGCTAAACCATTAACACGCCCCACTTCTATACCTTCCGATTTGAATACCCTGTACTTTTTCCTCTGTACAATGTAACGATCAGCTATCTGCTGTTCCAAAGTCCTAGCTAATCTTTTAGCACTAATAACGTGCTCCACCGTTACATATTCCGCTCCTTCACCCTTCGCTATGTCTCCTCCAGCTCTTACTAGACCGCCTAAATCTCTTAATTTAAGAGTTAAAGACTCTTTTTTACCAGCCCTTCTCTGGGCCTCCCTGATAATCTCAGCCACAGCCTCCCGACTGAAATGTGGGATTCTACCATCTTTGGTAACTTCCTGAGCAACGAATTGAACAAGTTTATCCCGGTTCTCCGGCGTATCTGGCATGGAATCCTTCATGAAAACCTCATAACCATAACCACGTATTCTGGAACGCAAAGCTATGTGCATTCCTGCCAGTAGCTGTATGTTTCCAGAAGCAACCAAAACAAAATCACAAGGAACTGCTTGAGATCTTACCATAGCTCCACTACTGGTTTCACTCTGTCCAGTTATTGAGTATTTTTTCTCCTGCATGGCTGTTAAGAGTTCTTGCTGGGTTTTCATATTCATAGTACCGATCTCGTCAATGTAGAGTACTCCTTTGTTGGCTTTATGAATCATACCCGCTTCCACTCTTTCATGAGCAGGCGTACCCAATCCACCAGATTGATAAGGATCATGCCTTACATCACCTAACAAGGCACCCGCATGAGCACCAGTAGCGTCAATGAATGGAGCAGTTTTGTGAGCATTATTATTCACCAACAACTTAGGCACCATCACTGAGGTTCGTGGTTTCATCTGTTGAATAGCTAAAAACACTATTCCCGCTGCAATTATAGCAGCTAAGAATTGTTGTAGAGCGAATCCGGCTACTAAAATTAAACCTATAATAACCATCATCAACATGTTCTTTCTTTCTTCCTGTCCCTTAGCTTTGATTTTATAATTAGTCACCACTTTTTTACCTTCGCCTGAAGGCATGGCCCCAATTAAGGGATTGTGATTATCCTCTATGTTAGGATAAACAAGTACATCCTGAAGTTCTTCCGGTGGTAAGAGCTCCGCCATTCCTTTAGCTAGCATAGATTTACCTATACCAGGCTCACCAATTAAAAGCACGTTCCTTCTTTGCTTAGCCGCTTTTTTAACGGTTTCTGTAGCTTCTTCCTGACCAATAATTTGATCAATAATCCTATCTGGAACTTCGATATCACTTGAAGTCTTATAATTCCTGAAATTAAGAGTTTCTTTAAATGAATTCGTTGAATTTGAACTTAAATTTGCCATAATTCATGACATCCTCCTTTATTCGCACATAAACAAAAAATTAAAGTGTTATTAGTTTGATATACTATATTAAATATAAAGTATCTTATATATGAACATTTCCTTTATAAAATCTTATTTAAATTTGCATTTTGTATATATATTTATGGTATTTATTTTCTATATTAATTAATCATAATAATTTTTAACAAACTTTTTTACAACAATAAAAAAATTAACGGAATCTCACCATTCAGAGAATAAATAATGATAAACTTCGTATTATAAATATAAGTGAGGTAGAATCGTTGCATTCCAATAATAACGCCAGATGTATAATGGTGCAAGGGACATCTTCTAATGCAGGTAAAAGTGTAGTAGTAACTGCACTTTGCAGATTATTCGCCAAAAGAGGATTTCAGGTTGCTCCATTCAAATCTCAGAATATGTCTCTTAACTCGTATACGACACAAGAGAATGCAGAAATCGCCATGGCCCAAGTACTCCAGGCAGAAGCTGCAGGAATAGAACCATCATATCACATGAATCCTATCCTATTAAAACCCAAGGAAGACTTCATATCTCAAGTGATAGTCCATGGAAAACCAGCAGGAGACATGAATTTCTATCATTACCAGAATAACTTCCGAGGAGAGGCCCTTAAAGCAATTAAAACATCTCTTGATGTTTTAAAAAAGAATTATGAAATAATCGTAATTGAAGGGGCAGGTTCTCCAGCGGAAATAAATATGCAAGACGTTGATTTAGCTAACATGAAGATAGCAGAATTAGCAGATGCTGATGTATTGTTAGTGGCTGATATTGACCGTGGAGGGGTTTTCGCATCCATAGCAGGTACTTTCGCTCTTCTAAGAGAGGAGGATCGAAATAGAATTAAGGGAATTGTCATCAACAAGTTCCGCGGTAATCTAGATATTTTAATGCCCGGAATCAGGCAGATTGAGGAAATAGTTGGTGTGCCAGTATTAGGAGTTTTACCTTACGATGAAAATCTTAAACTCCCCGAAGAAGACTCCGCATCGTTATCAGAACATAAATATCAGGAAAATGAGAAAATTTCCATAGGAGTCCTGCGATTCCCCAGAATAGCCAATTTCACCGATATAGACCCTCTGGAATATGAACCTGATGTAGGAATAAAATTAATTGAATTATGTGATGAAATCAGAGGTGTGGATGCACTGATACTACCCGGCACTAGGAACACCATTAGTGATATGGTTGCAGTTAGTGAAGCTGGTTTAGTGGATGAAATCCGTGATATATCACGTGAAATACCTGTTTTTGGTCTTTGCGGGGGTTATCAAATGTTAGGATCTAAAATCATCGACGAATCATTCAAAGAATCTAAATACGGCACTGTGAACGGCCTAGGATTACTGGATGCTAAAACACATTTTGGAGGTGGGGATAAGATAATAACACAAAGCCAAGGAGAATTACTGGGAGAAGGAATTTTTAAGTCTTTGAAGGGAGACTTAGTTAATGGATACGAGTTACATGAAGGGACAACAATCCTTAATAAGTCAAAACCCTTACTACGGATTATCAAAGGCTGTGGGAATCATCCACACTCCCATTACGATGGAGCTGTGAATGGTTATGTAGTAGGAACCTATTTTCATGGCATATTCCATAATTTCCGCCTGAGAAGATTCTTTACAAATTATTTAAGAGTAATTAAAGGATTGGATTCCTTAGGATTCATTAAGGATGATTTTAAGGATATTAAAAAATTTTCAATCGACCGATTAGCAGATATATTTGAAAATAACGTGGATATGAATGTTATTGAATCCTTATTAGAAGAATAAAAAAAGTGAATAAATAACTATTTTTTTTTAATTAATATTTTAATTTACTAGGTAAATTTTTTCATAACTTCCTTAGCAAACTTCGATTTAACCAAAATTGAAACTTTATTACCTTTATTTAAGACCATATTGGGATTAGGAATAGTTATATCGCCATTTTCATAAATTGCTACAATTATAAAATTATCAGTAGGACTAACATCACCTATTTTTTTACCTATGACCTTATCATTTTCTAAAGTAATGTCTAATAATTCTGCATCTCCTTTCCCTAAAACAACTAAATCTGCGATTTTAGGCCTTATTATCAGTTTTTCAAGGTAACTGGCTGCTGTAAGTTCGGGACTTATAACTGAATCAACACCTATCTTTTTGAAAACAGATTTATGACTGGGATCACTTACTCTAGCAATAATCTTTGGAACATTATATTCCCTTACTAAAACACATGCTAATAAATTAGCCTCATCATTTCCAGTAGCCGCAACAAAAACATCTGCATTCATTATGTTTGCTTCTTCCAAAGTCTTAATGTCGGTTCCATTGCCACAGATCACCAGAGCATCTAATTCTACAGCAGCATTACTGCATAAACTTTTATCGTTTTCAACTAGGGTTACATCGTGTCCATCAGAAATTAGAAATGAAGACAAATTTAGACCTACTCTTCCACCACCCATTATCACAATATACATAATTACACCACATAATCAAGTTATTTTTAAGTTATAAATGTTTTATAAAGCATTTTAAGTATTATTTCACTTATTATATCCTATCTAGAAATCAAAGCCTTATTATCATTAATTCCCGTATTTAAGGCATTTTAAAAAGTTATATTTAAAGTATTAGTAGTAGATTAATTTTATTACTTAAATTTTTCTATCAATCCTAAATAATACTTAATATTAGATATTTATTGAAGAATTTGAAATAAATAAAATGATAAATTAGTTAAGAATTTAAATTAAAGCTAAAAAAAAAATCTAAATTTAATAAATGTTAAGATATCACATTAACCTGAACCGTTGCTCCTCCCACTACTTTTTCAGCAGTGTTTCCTAATACAAATTTCTCTAATCCGTGTTTACCAGATTTTCCAATTACCACTACATCAATATCTTCCTCTTTCATAGTTTTGAGTATTACTTCAGCAGGATTACCCTCTTTAATCATGGTTTCAAGGTTGACGTTGGTGCATTTACCAGCACATTGAGTTTCCTCTAATTTCTTTTTAAAATCTTCAACAGCTTTTTTTCCTTCTTCCCTTAATTGTTTATCCAGCTGCTCCCTTAGGTCTGGCTGTGGTATTGCATCCACATAACCCTTTTTCATCCAATCACCCTTGCTGGTGTCAATCACGTATAAAACAATTATGTCAGCACCAGTAAAATCTGCATTAGATAATGCGTACTCTCCTGCTTTTTCTGACTGTTCCGAACCGTCTGTAGCTAACAATATTTTCTGGTACATAATTTTTATCTCCAAATCTTCAATTTTTTTAAAAAATAATTTTGGTTAATTAAATGATGTTCAGTGAATATCAAAATTAAATCTTAAAAAAAATAAAAAATTGCAGAATTTATAATTAAATTCTGCATTTATGGCCTTTATTAAATTATATTCAATGGCAGAGCAATGGTCAAGATTATTCCTATAGTCGCGATGATTCCCATTATGACTAGTGGAAATCCAGCTTTGAATATCTCTGGAATATTCACCATTTTGGTTCCGTAAGCCATGGCTACTGTTGGATCTGCCATTGGCAGCATGAAAGATAATGAACATGCTATAGCTACCGGCACTGCATAAATTCCGATTGGTTGATGCTGGGCAGCTGCTAAAGTCACTGCTATTGGCACTAGAATAGCTGATAATGCAATGTTAGACATTACCTGAGTTATGGTAACAGCTATAACCATCAAAACCACCATGATAACCAAAGTAGACGCATGTGGACCTAAAAATCCTACAATGAGACCTATCAGCCAGGCTGCGGCTCCGCTGTTGAGTAACGCCGCCCCTAGTGAGAGCGCTCCACCGAAGAATATTATAAGACCCCAGTCCACACCTTCCTGCGCTTCCTTCCATTCGATAACTCTGAATGCAAATATTAACACTGCACCTAATAATGCCACAGAGAAACTGTCTAGCCCAGTGAAACCGGTAGTGACCCACAATCCAATAGTAAACAAAAGTATAACTATTGTAACTTTTTCATCCCTGCTCATTGGCCCTAAGGATGCTTTTTTAGCAGCTATGGTTTCAATTCCACCAACTATTCCTTTGATCTCTGCTTTGTAAACAAATCCCAGCCATTTCCAAATAATGGTCATCAGTATGAATGCAAGTGGGAAGCCAAATATCATCCAGTTTACAAAGGGAAGGTGCGTGTAAGCTGCCGCCATCAGGTTGGGTGCGGTTCCTATTTCTGTTCCAAATCCTCCCGCAAGAGAGCCATATGAACCACCTAAAGCCATAGACTTAGCAAAATTACTCTTACCTTCTTCCGCATTGTCGACGCCCATTAATGGTATAATTTCCTTTATAATGGGAAGCAGCATAGCATAGGCCACCACATTCTCAATGAAAGCTGAAAGAAGTCCGGTTGACCAAACAACCACAAAAATCGCCCTATCTGGAGTGGTACCAAATCGGTTGAGCATGTAATATGTTAGACGCGCTGCAAGCCCACTTCTACGGATTGCTTCTGCAATTATAAAACCACCAATCATCAGGAAGATAATGGGATTGGCAAAACCAATAACAGCACTGGTAAAACTCGTTATACCAATTATAGGCTGAATAAACACCAGCAGCAATGATGTAACAGCTAAATGCAATGCTTCAGTAACCCACATAACTATGGCGAAAAGTAAAAGAGCCATCGATGCGTGCCCAGCAAAACTCAAACCAGGCGTAGGCACCAGCATAACTCCTATGAAGATTAATATTGCTAGTGGTA
>PMNN01000210.1 GCA_003161815.1 Methanobacterium sp.
TTCACACTAGACAAATTAGGAGTGTTAGTTACCGTTACAACTGCTAGTTTATTAACTGTTAAATTGTTGTTTCCGGTGCTGTTGGTGTAAGTATTGTCTCCTGTGAAGGTGGCGTTGATGGTATATGTTCCGCTGTTTTGTGTAATCGTGTACTGATAAGTAGCCACACCACTACCATTAGTGACTCCACTACCCACAGAAACACCATTCACATAAAAGTTAACTGTTTCACCACTCACGGGTTGACTGTTGGTTAATGTTGCGGTTAAACTAACACTACTGCCTTTGTAGCCAGATACCGGGCTCACCGATAATGTGGTGGGTATGGTGTTGACAGTTAAATTACCAGTTCCATTACTTAATTGGTAAGTGCTGTTCCCATTATATTTAGCGTTAATAGGATAAGTTCCCCGAGTTAAGGTCATCGGCATTGTATACGCATATGTGGCAATTCCATTCGAGTTGGTGGTTCCAGATCCCACTGGAGTGGTCCCGTTGTTTACATGGAAGTTAACAGTTGCTCCTATCACAGGATTATTGTTATTATCAGTTAAAGTAGCCGATAAGTTCACCGTGCTGCCGACGATACCCGTTGAATTATTCACAGTTAGATTAGTTGGTATGAGTGTATAAACAGATGCTAAGCTAGTGACAGTTTGGTTATCATATTCGTTTTGATAGAATCGAGTTGCATTATTAGTGGTATAAAGTCCAGCCATACCACTAGAAGCGGTTCCCGTTATGGTTAAGGTTGCAGTTGCACCGCTTGCGAGACTTGGTATAGTCCAAACTCCCTTGTAGTAAGTGGTTCCAGTTGAATTAGTATAAGTTACTCCGCTTAATCCGGTAGGTGCCGTGTCACTGATCATTATACCGGTGGCTGTGGTTGATCCCGTGTTGGTGGCAGTAACAATATAAGTTACAGTATTGCCCACGTTAACAGGACTGTTAACTGTTTGAGTTAATGTTATGTTAGCTGTATTACCGTAATTAATTATTGATGTGCCTGAAACTATGTAGGGTAAAAATGTTAAAGCTACTAAGTTTTGTAGTGGTTGAGTAGGGTTATCGTATAATAAATTACCATAATTACCCGAAACATAACCGGTTACACTGATACTAATATTATTACCCGCGGGAGTTAATGTTACATTTAATTTACCATTTGAATCTGTAGTACCCTGAGTGATGTTTAAACTTCCACTAGTAGTGCTAAAGTTAACGAGTACACCAGATAGAGGATTACCATTCTGGTCATATACAGTGGCCGTTATATTCTCGGGTTGTCCATTCGGATAATTAGTGATAGTAGGATTTAATGAGATTGTTTTAGGATATAACATATCCTGAGCGGCGTTAATTATCTGCCAAGCCCGATTATATACATCTGCCCCATAAGTTGTGGAATAACCATCATAAGGAGTTGTAACATTATCAGTCATGAATTGATATCGTGATGTGGTGCTTCCATTGTATTTTCCGTATGGTGCAGAGGTAAAGTACCATATAGCGCATTGAATAGCTGCTCCTTCAGTACTGTTTGTTAATGAATAATTCTTAATTATATAAGTAACTTTATCCCAATCCACCTGACTTGATAAATTACCTTGTGTTCCGGGTAATGGTCCATTAACCCATAATGAATTGCCCTGACTAATTTCAGTATAAAGGTCAATACAATAAGCATAATAAGTAGTACCACCAATATTCATGTTTAAAGCACCGGCAAAATTATATCTACTATAAAAAGGCAGATATATATCGCTACCCATGTAGTTACTCGTATAAGTGGCTGTAAGGGCGTTTAATGTAAAGTTTCCTGTACCATAAGAATTAGGATCTCCTGGGATATTAGTGCTGTTGCTCACAGTCACGGTCTGTGTTACGTTGATACATCCCGGGTAACTTGCAGTTACATAAAAACTAGTATTAGTGCTATAAAAATTTAAAGTGTAATATCCATTTTGATTAGTAGTGGTAGTGGCTAGAGTTCTACCCGTCGTTGAATTAACGGTTATAGTTGCATTAACTAATGGCCTTGTACCATAATCGTTTATAGATACGGTTCCATTAATTATAGGATCTCCAGCATGCTCCGTTGTAGTGTTAACCGTTGTCTGGTTAGAATTCAGGGTTGCTGCTGATGATGTTCCACTAATAATAATTGCAAAAGCAAAAAACATTAAAACTAGTATTACATTTCTTTTAATATTATTATTATTCATTTTCCCTCCCCTACTATANNTTTTTTTTTATTTTGAAAAAAATTAGTTAAATTGAAATAAAATTTTCACATAGTAGTATGTAATAACGTGATTAATATTTAAACTTTTTCCCAAATTAATATAGTATTGTGATGTTTGTCACCAAAAAGCTTCGCAGTATAGATTAATGAAAAATTCACTTAGGGAAAACTTAGAATAAAAGAAGAAATGATTTTAATATCCTAAAAAAATCAGGAGTGGATAAATTCAAAAAAATTAGGTTCAATAGTATTGAAATGGAAGTACTATCAGGTAATTATTTCATTAACTAGAGTAGGAGTTTAACGTTCTATAAAAAGGATATTAAAATTTAATTATATTAATATGAATTATTAACTTAATTCTATTTTTTTCCTATATTCTAACAGTAAATAAGTAAAGTAAAAAATCTTACAGAAAAAACATAATATAAACAGGTGATTAATAATATGCCCAGTCTACCCCTAGACATCCCCTCAGATCTGGATCGATACTTCTACAATCGAGAAAAAGACTTAATACGCTTTAATTCCATCTTTAAGTCATTAAATCAAAACGTGGCCAATACATTGACATCTCCAAAATATACAATATTCAAAAAAGCATTCTCACGGAAGAATTGATAATAGACACCCTTCTTAAAGAGATGAATAAAACAGTAGCACAGGAGCCAGACACACTATCTAAAGCTTATAACATGGGTCATGAAGTTTTAGAGAAATTACGATATAAAAAATTATGAGATTTCAAAAAAGCTGGCAGCATATTAGGCATAGCAATTCCTGAAATCACGGACAACTATGAAAAACTCGCCCAATTCGTCATGGAATTCCCCCAAAAAGTGGTGGAATCATCCCATGGAAAAATAAATGGTTTCATCATAGTAATCGATGAATTCCAGCTCATAGGTGAATTAAAATCTCCAGAATCATTTTTCTGGCTATTCAGAAGTTACACTCAAGAACAGGATAACGTGAGCTATATTTTCACCGGTTCCACAGCATCATCCAGCGAAATAATTGATAAAATCAACGGTATAAACGGAGCATTTGGAGGTAGAATGATCCAATTCAATATGGAACCCTTTACACAGGAAGAAACAGAAGGATATCTCCAAGAAAAACCCCCTGAAATAAAATTCACAGCTAAAAGTCTCTCCAGATTTTATAAATGCACCCATGGATATCCCGCCTACATCAACAGCTTCCTCAACACCATGTCCGCCGACATAACCTACAATGAAACAGGAAGTAATTAATGAATTCTACCAGAAAATCGATCAAGTAGCTATCAAATGGATATTCCAATGGGCCACCCTCAACAAATACGAAAAAGAAATAATAAAAGTAATCACTGATAATAAAACATTAAACTACGGCAATCTACTAGATAAAGTAGATTTTTCAGATAGAACACTATCCAAATACCTCTACATACTCAAAAACAAGGGAATCCTCACTCATAGAAATAAAAAATATGAAATCGACGACCATATGCTATCCGCCTGGCTGAAATACCGGGAAAAAGAAGATGGATACTATCCACCATAAAAAAATCCATAAAAACTTAAAAAATAAAATTCAAAAGACTATAAAAAAAAATCTGTAACTCGAATATGTTTACTAGATCTAAATAAATACTCTAAGCCTCTGCCTTAACGCTAATTAACTGTAAATCATAACGCACCGTCTGATTATTAGGATCACTAAACTCGAAATAAAACTCGGATTCACCACCCGCAGGAATCACCTTCGGAGATAAATAAGGAGTATCATTCACCCCTAATACATTATTATTAGCATCATATACAGTGGCTTTCATCTTCAAATTAAATGCATCATATTTATTATTATTTTTCAGGAAACCATCTATATAGTAATAATTAGTTCCATTATACTCATAAGTACTTGCATTTACATTATTCACTATAGTTATATTATTTATCGAAACAGTCTTCTCACCAAAAGTACCATTCGAAGCAGTTTTAGTAGTTATGCAACCTGAAATTGAAACTATAACTGCAATTAACATTAAAATAATGATTATAGATTTTTTAGCCATTAAAATATTCACCATTCACATTCAATAATATTATTAACATATAATAGTCTCCAAGTTTAATCTTTCTCTAATATAAATAAAAGTATTAGAAAAAAATTGATTCTTGCAAAATTTTAGACCGAATAAAATTATTTTATAGAGGTTCAGAATGAGGCATAATCAAATAAAAGAGTTAAAGATAAAGAAAGAAGATGAATTACTACTCCTATGCGCCCGAACCCAGATGAATAAAGAAATTGAAGATGAAATCAAATCTTTAGTACNNCTCCTATACTACCAGCTTAATAATGTTTGCCCTGATTATGTACCTCAAAATGAAATGGAACGTTTAAAAACTTATTTTCATGAAAATGCTCGTAAAAATTTACTGTATATGGGAGAGCTTTTAAATATTCTAGAGTTATTTGAATCTAAGGGAATAACTGCCATTCCATATAAAGGGCCTGTTTTAGCTATTCAAACTTATGGAAACCTTGCATTTAGGGAATTTGATGATTTAGATATTTTCATAGAACAAAATGATTTCTTGAAAGTTAAGAAAATATTAGCAAATCTAGATTATTTTCCATCAATGCAGAATGAAACTTCAATTGAAAAAGAGATTTTAGAATCTCAAAGAGAATGCAAATTTCTAAATCAATCTAAAAAAATTAATTTAGAGATTAAATGGAAATTTGCAGGAATGCTATTGAATGTTCCAAATGAGGATAAATTTTTAGATAAAAATTCTTTAAAATTTACCATCATTAATGGAAAAACAATTATTGAGCCTTCTCCTGAGGACATGTTGCTAATTCTGTGTCTACATAATGCAGGACACCGGTGGAATCGTTTGCTATGGATCCTAGATGTAGCTCAAATAATCCAAAACTATGAAATTGAATGGTCCAAATTGATTTTGAAATCCAACAACCGAGTATTAAGAAAAATTTTATTTTTAAATATTTACATAGTTCAAGAGCTCTTTAAAGTTGAATTACCACGAGAAATTTTAAATGCTATAAATTCTGAGGTTAGGTTGGAAAATTTAGCTTTAATAATCCTGAATAAAATTTTTCGTAACAACATCAAATTTGGGTTAATAGATGAGGCAATGTTAAGTCTGAAACTGAGGGAAAAAATAAGTTATGGAGTGAAAGACCTTATTAAAGGATTATTTAAACCTACAACAAATGAATTTAGTAACTTATCTTTGTCTAAACGATTATTTTTCCTTTACTATCTTTATCGTCCAATATCAATTCTTAAAAAATATAAATTTTTTTAATAATTATTTAAGAAACTTCATTTTATAAAACAATTTATTCAATTTTAGATTCTCAAAAATGTATGGAAGAATAATAGGAAATTAGAGCTCTTGATTTAAAAATTACTAAAAGGATTATAATACTTGATCGTAAATTTCAATAGTTAATAATACTATTACATTATACATTAATATCCTGATCTACATTATTTAATTAATGAAAGGAAATATGTTTCTAATGAAAAATGTTTTAATCTGCGTAGCATATTATTATCCACACGTTGGCGGATATGAAAAATACATTCAAGAGTTGTACCCCCGGATGAACAAAAATTTTAATATCGATATACTAGTCACTGACGTTCAAAAAAACGTTGAATTCGAAAAAATCAACGGAATCAATGTACACAGACTCGAATCCTATGGTTTATTTGGAAACATGTATCCTATACCAAAAGTTAATATCAAAAATATTAAAACGTTAAGAAAAATCTTTAAAACCGAATATCTTTTTGTAAACACACACACAAGGTTTTTCACATCTTCTTTTTTAGGATTTATAATTTCTAAACTGAAATCTACAAAATTTATTCATACCGAACATGGAACAGGACCCGTTGTTTTCGATAAGTCCTTTGTGAATTTAATTTCGAATATTTATGACATAATTATAGGTAGAATGATTATAAGATCTGCAGATATTGATATTGGAATTTCTAAAGCTTCTTGTAAATATTTAGATGATAATGGTGCGAAAAATCTATATTTAGTTCAAAATGGTGTTGATACTGTTTCCTTCAAGAAAAATGAGAATAATTTAAAAGACAATCTTCAAATATTAGATACTGAAAAAGTCATAACATTTATAGGACGTTTAATTTACGCAAAAGGTGTCCAAGACTTAATTAATTGTTTTTTCCATATTAAAAAAATGGGAATGCGTGCCAAACTAGTTATTGTAGGTGATGGATCTTTCAAAACTACATTAGAAAGGTTAACTAATAATGACAAAGACATATTATTCTTAGGGTCAAGAAATGATGTAGTAGATATATTAAGTATTACTGATGTTCTTGTAAATCCTTCTTACTCTGAAGGATTACCCACTTCAATATTGGAAGCAGCAAGTGTTGGCATCCCGGTAGTTGCCACTGATGTTGGTGGAACTAAAGAAATCTTTACAGATGAAATGGGTTTCCTAGTTAACTTAGATGATAAAGAATCGCTTTTAGAATCCATAATCAAGGTATTTGAATCCGATGACAGTCAATTAAACCAGAATATCCGCAGAAAACATGTCAAAGAAAATTTCGATTGGGATACAATTGCTGATAAATTTTTAAATATCCTAAAAAGGAATCAAATATGCTAAAAATTTTATTAATCCGATCTAATCATGTACATCCAGAACCTAAAGTGGAAAAAGAAGCTAAAACTCTGGGAGATAATGGATATTCCGTCGAAGTATTAGCATGGGACCGGTCTGGCGAAAATCCAGAAAGTGAAAATAAAGAATCTTATAAAATTAAACGAATTAAGCTTAAAGCATCTTATGGAAAACCTGAACTAGTATTTAAGCTAATTTTATGGTCTTTCTACGAATTAATATACTTAATTAAATCAGATTTTGACATAGTACATGCATTTGATTTAGATACACTAATTCCCGCAGTCATAGTATCTAAAATCAAAAACAAACCATTGGTCTATGATTGCGCAGATTTTTACGCTGATTCATTACCTGAAAATGTTCCAACCATTATACGTAATTTCATCGCAAACCTTGAGATATTCTTTTCCAAATTTGCAGATTTTGTTATTCTTGTAGATGAATCTAGAAAAAAACAATTTAAAAACAAATTAAAAAAGACGATAATCATAAATAATACTCCGATGGAAATCTCCCTACCAAAAATCAAGCCTCAAATAAAATATGAAAATTTTATTATATTCTATGCCGGAATACTTCATGAAAATCGTGGCTTACATAAACTAATTGAAGCAACAAAAGGTATTAATAACTTAAAACTTATGATTGCGGGATACGACATCGGCCATGCGAATTTATCAGAGTGTCTTGAAAAAGCTGAAAATGTGACTTTTCTAGGGAAAATATCCTATGAAGACGTAATTAAAAGAACCTTAGAAAGTGATATGACATTTGCATTATACGATCCTAAAGTACCAAATCACAAATATGCAAGTCCTAATAAATTATTTGAAGCTATGATGTGTGCAAAACCATTACTCACAAATTACGGAACTGTAATGGCGGAAATTGTGATGAATGAAAATTGTGGAGTTTTAGCTGATTATGAAAATGTTAATGATATCAAAAATGCAATAATCCGAGAGAAAAACGATCTTGAATTAAGGAAAAAACTTGGAGAAAATGGATTGAAAATGTATAAGACCAAATATAATTGGGATATAATGGCAAATAGATTGTTAAACGTTTATAAATCATTAACCTAAGAATATTTTCATCTTGTATCAAATATATAAAAATTTATAATTAGTCATAATCAAATTTACAAGGATAAAAAATGAAAAGAGAGTTAATGGGTGATCTTAATAGGTTCACAGATTTAAATAAACATAAAAATTCAAATATAAAGCTTTTATTAATTATAGCAAGATATTTAATTACATCAGCTAATTTTAGAGTTATTTTTTTTTATCGGCTGGCTAATCAAAGATTTTTTAAAGATAAAAAGATAAGAATCGTATTTAGTAAATTAGGTTCAATATTAAGTGGTATATATATAGCACCAACCGTTAAGATTGGGAGTGGATTATTATTGGGAAATCCAAAATGTATTGTAATCCATCATAAATGTTCTTTTGGAAAAAATGTTACTATACTACAAAATGTAACGCTTGGTGGAAATATAAATAAAAAAAAAGGTAACCAAATAAGTCCGATAATAGGTGATAATGTTTTATTAGGTGCTGGAGCTAAAATACTTGGACCAGTATATATAGGCAATAATTCAATGATCGGAGCAAATGCTGTTGTAATTAATGATGTGCCTAAAAATTCTGTTGCTGTAGGTATCCCTGCTAAAGTGGTAAAAAAAGTAGATAAATCATATTTTGAATTATCAAAGGATGATTTAAATTAAAACTAATAACCCNNAATATTCAAAGTTTTATGAAAAAAATGAAAAAAAAAGCAATTAAAACATGCATAGTGGCAATGTCATTTGAAAAAGCATTTTCAACTCCACTTACAAATCTAAAAAATATATTAGTTAAAATATCTACCAATGTAGATGTTATAGCAGGCAGTGAAAAACAATTTATTTATAATGATGAAAATTTCGATCT
Organism: Methanobacterium sp.; assembly: GCA_003161815.1. Taxonomy (GTDB): domain Archaea; phylum Methanobacteriota; class Methanobacteria; order Methanobacteriales; family Methanobacteriaceae; genus Methanobacterium_A. Next base: position 8,881 of record PMNN01000210.1, read on the forward strand.
TCATTATATCCCCTACAAATCATCCGGAAAATTTTTCAATAAGTTAATTAATTATCTGACCTTAGAAATTAAGACTTCGATTGAACTATTCAAGATAGCTCCATTAGATTACTGCATTTTCTTCAGTCAAAACGGTTCTATTTTACCATTCTTATCATCGAAATTATTAAATAAAAATACTCTATGGTTATTACCTTCCTATAATAAAGAGATGCAAAATTATACTGGAGATAAATTAGCTATATTTTCTATTATCATTAGCAGATTATGCATATCTCTAGTGGATAAATTACTAATTTACTCTTCGAGTTTGAAAGAACTTTGGAACTTAGCAAACCACGAAAATAAAATTTTAATATATAATGAGCACTTTCTTAATTTTAATTTATTCCAAGAAAATATAGATTTTAATGATCGAGATAACATCGTAGGCTTCATTGGACGTTTAAGTAAAGAAAAAGGTGTATTAAATTTTATTGAAGCAATTACCATCCTTTCGAATTCAGATGCAAATTTAAAGTATTTATTAATCGGTTCAGGTCCATTAAAAGAACAAATAGAAATTTTATCTAAGGAAAATGAGTTAAATAATCTAGAAATGATTGATTGGATAGAATATGATGACATTCCAACTTTTATTAATCGTTTAAAAATTATCGTTATTCCTTCTTATACAGAAGGATTGCCAAATGTGCTACTGGAATCAATGGCTTGTGGTACTCCGGTTTTAGCAACTCCTGTTGGAACTATTCCTGAGATAATTAAAGATGGTGAAACTGGTTTTATATTGCAAGATAATTCACCAGAGACAATAGCAAATAACATTATGAGGGTATTAAACACTTCTAATCTGAAAAAAATTACTGAAAATGCACATCTTTTAGTAGAGGAAAGATTTAACTATGAAAATGTAGTGAAAATGTGGAAAAATCTTATAAAATGATCATTTAGCCATATTTTATAAGAATGATCTTTTAATAAGATTCATGCATAAAGCAATTAACATTCATATTTCGATCATCTGAATAAGCTCCAGAAATAATAACACTTAAATGAGTTTAATGAAATTAAATTACTTTATTACGTAAAAATATTTGATTAATAAATCTTGAAGATGAATTTATTCGTTCATTAAAGTAAATTCTAAATTAAAAAATTATTATTAAACAAAAATTCTAGGAGTTAAATTTTGAACAACTATCATTTAGAGAAACTATTAGGGATTTTGAGTTTTGTCTTAATAATAATAATCTCTATCATCATTTTTAAAACACCTTCAGCTCAAGGTTATGAATTATCAATTTACAGTGCTTATCCCCCATATTTTTGGTTTTTAATTCTTTTAAGCACATCAATAGGGTTATTCATCATGTATAATCAATTAAACAAATCCAAATCTAACTGGTGGTTTTTAGGGTTTTTTATAATAATTTTTACCAACATTATTTTTTTAAGCTTACCTCTCATTAGAGGATATGCAATATACCCTTCTGGCGATGCATTAACTCACTTAGGTGCAGTTTATAATATACTACAAACAGGATATTTAGAAATTACTGATTATTATCCTTCTATTCACATTATGATAGCTATAATCAAAACCTTTACTAAATGGAGTGATATGCAAGTAATAACTTTAATCTACATTTCTGGTTATCTATTCTATTTATTAGGTGTACATTTATTAGCTAAAGTTGTATCTCTTAACCAGAAGCAAACATTGTTAATAACAATTCTTTCTACCCCGTTGATTTTTTCTTACTTGTTAACTTCCATCTTTCCGTTTATATTTGCGATTTATATGATACCTTATTTATTGTACTTCTATTTTTCTGGAGAAAAAGGTGTAAACATCATTCAGAATCGAATTTTATTAATATTAATTGCACTGGCCATAACATTTCTACACCCTATAGTCACAATTTTGGTTATTTTAATGTTGACAGGACTTATTTTTACAGGTGATGTTTACAAAAAAATGAGTAAATCACATCTAAATTTATCTAAATATTCTTTAAGACTTCCGCTTATAATATTTATAGTGTTAATCACATGGTATTTATCTTTCATTGGAATCCAAAGAGATATATCGCGGGTTTACAATTCCCTACTAAATGGAATTGGTGGTGGTGTTATTAATAATCAATTAAATACTCTAAGCACTGCCAATATTACATTATTACAGACTTTTCAATTATTTTTTTATAAGTACGGTGATATTTTAATTTATCTTTTAATTTTCTTAGTGTTGTCATCAGTATTATTCTTTAAATTCATTCGAAGATCTAAAAAAATTAATTTAAACAGTTTAAACTTTCTAATGCTCGCAATTGTTACAATGATAATATGTTCTAGTTTTTTAGTTTTTAACCTTATCATAGCTGAACCTATAAGGATTTTAGCACTTCCAATGATAATGGTTATAATTAGCATAGGATTGGTGTATTATGATATAATTGGAAATAAAGCTGTGGATTCGACTCGAAATAAAATTTATTCTTATCTAATGCTTATATTAATAATATCTACGATGTTTATAGGTATGCTAAATGTTTATGGCTCTCCAAGAACTGTAGAAATGAATTTACAAGTAACTAATATGGATTTAAGCGGAATGGATTGGTCTATGAACTATATGGATAAGAATATTAAATTGTCTCATGCAGAAATTACTGTAGAACGATTTGAAGATTTAAGACTTCGAACATATGAATTCAATAAACTATACTACACTAAAATTAGTAATTACGCATCTCAACTAATTTTTTATATAGATCAAAATGAGACTCCATCACATTTTGGATACGATAAAAATTATCCGATTTCCGAAACCTTTGGAAATAAAGATTATTATATGATAATAACTAAAGAAGGATTAATTGGTATCAACGTACTACCAGAAAATGTCAGAGATAAAGGACATCAGTATACAGAAGATGATTTAAAAACACTAAACAATGATTATACTGCCAATCTTATCTATAATAATGGAGAATTTCAGGGATGGAAGATTTATGGTCAGAGATAAATTTGGATTTAATTAAGAGTGCTTTTTATAATCTTAGCTATTCTTTCAGATGATTTACCATCTTTTAAGTAAGTTTGTTCATAAACAAATTTAGACCGAGCTTCGCTCAATTTTTTATTTAATTCTTCATTATTTGCGATTTCAATTATGGAATTTATTAGATCCCTAATATTGGTGACTTCTACCGCTACATTGCCGGAAATATAAACTGATTTGTTGTTGTTAAAATTTATGCCAATTATAGGTTTTTCTAGCAAAGCAGCTTCTAAACCAACAGTTGAAGATTCTAATAATAAAATATCAGAATTTATTAAAAGTTTTGTTATATCATCGTTAATATCTTTAATAAAAACTTTATTAGGAAATTTTTTGGAAAAATCTTGGTAAATGTCTTTATTTTCTAATGGATGCGGTTTTATAATCAATTTGAATTCTTCAGATTTGTTCATGAATGTTCCAATTTTATCAACAATTTTTAAATTAACTTTTATATTTGTTGGTTGAGTTGCAAATAATAAAGTTTTGTAAGGTTTTCCTGATTTGCTTTGAATATTAATGTTTGCTAAATTATCGTAATAAGGACTACCTGTGATTTCAATGTCCTCTGGGGATATACCAGCTTCTAATAAAATTTTTTTAGTGTATTCACCCCAAACACAAATTTTATCAGATATTAGGTTAAACATTAGTTTCGGTTGATTATATAGGCCATGCTGAATCTCGAAAACAGGTATATTTCTTTGTTTAGCAGGTAATATACCGGCTCTTGTTACTTCAGATCTATCATCACCAATTAAAACGATGTCTGGAGATAAATCATCGAATAATGTTTCTGCAATTTCCATCTTTCTTAATAAATAAGGCAATTCTTTTTTGATTATAGAATAAAGCTCGTCTTTTAGCCATTGTAAATTTACATTTTCATATTCAAAAACTTTATCTAAAACTCCAGAACGATCAAATAGTTCATCCAATAATTTTTTGGTTTCTTTTAATTTTCCTTTAAATTTAAATTTTTGTATTGTTTTGAATTTTAAATTTTTATCCTTTAAATCTGTATTTTGGGATAAGAAATAGATATCGAATTCTTTTTTTAAAAATTCATTTTCTATCACGGGAATAATATTGTTAAGATAATTTTTATAGATTGCATCCACTAATATCTTTTTTTTAGTTGATTTATGACTTGAATTTTCACGTATTTTAATATAAAGTCCAATTTCTTTAAATAAAGATTTGAATCCTTTAAAATTCATTAAATTAAAAAAAAAATTTCTAATCTTTCGATAAACGCTATTGTAAATACTTGAATATCTTACTTCAAGATTATGAGAAGCAGATTCTATTATTTTACCAGCTAGAGAATTACTATTTTCAGAAAATACAGAATATACATTCTCATCTTTTATCAAACATTGATAGGTTAAAAATTGAGATAAATGTTCATAAATATCCCATATTATTCCACATTTTAATACTGTTGAAAAATTTTTACCATTAAAATTTAGAGCATCTTTATTTATCCATATGTTGTTTAAATTATCAGTTATTTCTCTACTTTTCGTTTCAACATCAAATGTCCAATTACAATCAATTTCAAATGTATTTTCAAATCCATTGCTTTTTGAAATTGATATTATTCTATGGTCAGACGAAAAAATTCTAGTTTCATTATGTTTCATTATCTCCTTAATTTTAGGCGAAATTATATATTTAATTTCAATTTTCCTTAAAAGAATTTCTAGACTTTTTAATGGTTCATAAGTTGAATAGATGGGTTCTAAAATTACCAAAACTTTTTTAGTCATTAATTCACCAAATTATAATTTATATTGTTTTTTTCCGATATATATCAAGAAAGGACTAAAATTTTTGCTTTCTAATTTATTAGCCAAATTCAGTTTTTCCAAAGCTTTAAATATAATGCTTAAACCAATATTTATCCAAAAAAAAGCAAAATATATTATATTCTTAATTTTGTTATTCCTATTTTCAAAGTAAATTAGAAAAAAATCGAATATACCATAGTAGCCTGAGTATAGAGTTTTTAATCTTTTATCATTAAAAAGATCAAGGAATTTGTTAATATCCATTATTTTTAGATTGTGCATTTTTATTAACTCTTTCCCTGCAAAGTAATTACTTAATGAATGATTTATTCCACTGAAGTTTGGAATTGTAATCAAGAGATAACCATTTTCTTTTAGAAGATTGTAATGTTTTTCTATAATTTCTTCAACATTATCAAAATGCTCAATAAATCCAAAGGATACGACTATGTCAAATGAATTCTTGTATTTAAATTGAATTTCAGAAGATAAGAAATCAACTTCTAATACATTTTTTGGATCGCAACCATTAAATTCAAAAACTTCTCTATTCAATTCGCATCCATGTTTAGAATACTCTATTCCAAATGGCACGTAACCCATTTTACGATTAAATTCTATAAGTTTAATACCGGGAGCAGATCCAACTTCCAAAATTTCTAAAGGACCTTTAGGTAAATAATTTTCAATTATTTTCCAAAAAATCATTTCACTATAGCTTAAAAATCTCCTTTTTTTTAAGTAAAATTTATTTTCAAGCTGTTTTTCGTAATCTGTATCCCAATGTTTTTTTGTACTCAACTTTTTAACTTTCATCATTCATAATTACTCAATTAATGATGATATCATTTTCTATATTTTAAACTAGATTAAAAAAATTAATCTTTTTCCGCTATTTAATCCAATAAAAATATTGATAAATAGATTAGCAATAATAAGTTAAGTGTTTTATTCTGTTGAAATAATACCGTAATTCTTCTTTATCCTCATCAAATACATTATCAGACTTTAATAATGGGCGTATTTCTTTTTTTATCATTTTAGCAGGTGAAAAATGCATAATTGATGTACTACACCTAATTCATCGGTTATACTTTTATATTCACCCAAACCATCAGTGGTTAGCGAATAAAATTTTTTATTTCTTGTTGATGATTTTATAAATCTTTTTATGGTCTTATATCCTTTATCAGGGGTTATTTCTTCAGTTACTGAAATATTTAGTATGTAGTCGTATAAGGTTAAACGGTAGTGTCTTTGTCCGTTACGTTTAATCCACTGCTCATCATAGCAGTAATAACCTGAATAATCCGCTTTTATGTTTTCTATTCTGTTTTCCAGCTTTTTAGTTTGCCAGTTTCTTATGGATGTGAAAGAAGGTGAGACACCTAAGAATGTTTGGAAGTCTGTTGCTGTTTTACGCAGCGATCGATAACCTGTTTCTATAAATGATTTCAATTTATCTGTGAAAACATTTGCATACCTGTGATGAGGCTTTATCACTGCATCCAGCCTGGTTACGAACCTTTTACCACAGTTATACATTTGTATCGTCGTAAATAAATCTTCTGCGACCCTAACTCACCTAAAATCGGGTTTCTTTCTTGATATTCCTGTTTAATCACATTTTTTGACCCACATTTGAGACATGTCGCTTTAAAATACTCCAAATGATTATCAGCGAGTAAATGCAACGATTAATTCACATAGAGGCGTTTCAGAACTTGAAACCTTTCGACAATAACTTCTTCAAAATCGGGTTTTTCAACACCAAAATCGAAAAGGTTAAGTTGTATGGAAGCAATACTAGAACTGAAAGTAGTTATAATTCACTTGTCATGTTAATATATCTACTCTCACCTTATATTTATCTTTAACGGATTTAAATCCAAATTTAAGCTTTATGAGACAAAGAATTAATGGATTATTTTGAAATTTCGATTTAGCGCTCAACACCCAATAACTTTACAGCCCCGAAAAAAACTAAGACCCTAAATAAGTTATTAAAACAAAATATTTTCTCAATTTTAAACTTCAGTAATGCGAATACCAAAAAAGCAGGTATTAATTGTTCTATAAAATTGATGCCATCCTAAATTAATAATCTAAAAATTAGCTGAATTCAATTAATTGGTAATAACTTTCTGAAAAAATTGAATTCTTCTTTTGTTATTCCTTTTAGTAATAATAATAATGTGAAGTAGACCGTTGCTGAAATTAAAACTGTTATTAAAATGTTTAAGATCCCAATTGGGTTAATATAAATGATAATAAATGACATTAAGATAGATGCAATTATGCTCTTTACAAAAAAAGATAGATCAAAGTCAAATTTGAAAAATTTAGCTGAATAGAAAATAGTTATTACAAATGCTAATATGTAAGCAACTAAAGTAGTTTCAGCAGCTCCAAGTATCCCAAAATGAGGAACTAATAAAATGTTAAGAATTAAATTTAGAGTTGCTGCAATTATCCAGACCATTCCGATAATTTTGGTTTTTTTCTCTAATATGATTATATTACCAATTATTCCATAGATGCCGAATAATAGGGCACTTAACGCTACGAAAGGTGTAATCAAATAACCATTCAAAGCGATTTCTGGGGTAGTCAGTATCATTAAAATAGGTTTTGCAAGTATAGATAATACAAAAACAGATGGTATTGCAAATAAAAGGAAATATTTCAAAGAATATTTTAAAAATACTCTTACCTTTTCGTTATCATTCTCGTCATAATACTTTGGTAAAACTGAAGGTAGTAAAAAAGAAAACGGAGCTAATAACATTAGTACAATGCTTCCTAGAGTGTATCCTGGGGAGTAATATCCGACAAATGCAGTACCTAAAAGTATTCCAATAACATATCGGTCGCTAGAATCGACAATCCAATACGATAAATTCCCCGGAATTGTTGGTAATCCAAATGATAAATATTCTCTTAAATTTTTGAATTTTGGAAGTTTAAAACCTATATCTGAAATAATAAATGAAATCATGATAAAAAATGTGATTAAATAAGCAATTAAAAGCCCTAAAGCTGCAGCAAATATTCCTAATCCAGATATTGCAAAATATGAAACAAAAGAGACTCCCAAATATGTTTGGATAAGTAAAAAAATAGAATATCGTTTCATCTGTTGAAATGTTCTAAAAAAATTAATTAAAAGCGCATTTAAACATGCTATG